>JAOXSF010000147.1 GCA_025800125.1 Marinobacterium sp. | reverse complement strand
ACTGGGGGCAGCACCGAGACTGGGGGCAGCTGGGGCACCTGTTCGGGCTGATCGTCGCTGGTGGCCATGCCTGCCCCACTGATCGGCAGCGTGGGGACACTGGGGGCAGCACCGAGACTGGGGGCAGCTGGGGCACCTGTTCGGGCTGATCGTCGCTGGTGGCCATGCCTGCCCCACAGATCAGCAGCGTGGGGGCACTGGGGGCAGCACTGGAACTGGGGGCACCTGGGGCACCTGTACGGGCTGATCGTCGCTGGTAGTCATACCTGCCCCACTGATCAGCAGCGTGGGGGCAATGAGGGCAGCACCAGAACTGGGGGCAGCTGGAACACCTGTACGGGCTGATCACCGCTGGTGGCCATACCTGCCCCACAGATCAGCAGCATGGGGGCAATGGAGGCAGCACCAGAACTGGGGGCAGCTGGGGCACCTGTACGGGCTGATCGTCGCTGGTAGTCATACCTGCCCCACTGATCGGCAGCGTGGGGGCAATGAGGGCAGCACCAGAACTGGGGGCACCTGTACGGGCTGATCGCCGCTGGTGGCCATGCCTGCCCCACAGACCAGCAACGTGGGGGCAGTGGGGGCAAACTATGGGGGCATTCTCCATTTACTGGGGGCAGCAGTGGGGCAGACAGCCCTTTCTCTGGTGTGTGCCCTGCCTTTAAACCCTTTAAATTCAATAAGTTAACTTTGCTGCCCCCACTGCCCCCAGCTGCCCCCACGGGGTTTTTCTGTGGGGCAGACAGAAAAGCCCTTTGCATTCAGCAAGTTACAGCTTGCTGCCCCCAGTGCCCCCACTGCCCCCACGTTTTTGATGACACCGTAAAATTTACGCAGACCTGCACAAAGGGCAAAACAGGGCCACCAGTCCACCCTGATCAGCCAGCAACTGATAGCGGTGGTTATAACGGGCGCGATGATTGTCAGAGCACACACGCCCAATAAGCGAAGCTATAACCAGCTCTATGTCAGCACAGCCAGTCTGATAAATAGCAGCGCTTATAACGATGATTATTCACCAGGGAATACCACCATAAATAGCAGCGCTTATAACAGGCGTTAATATAGTTACAGACAGAATATGATCAGGTGGCCTTATAAGCACTGCTCGCCTTGCGTTATTGCTGCGCGATATAAGCCACCTTATATCAGCGCTAATTGAGATAACCCGGTTATTAATTATCAGGCACTGCTATTAGTCAGGTTTATTTTTGGTTCACCACCAGCAAATAACCATTCTTATAAATCCTGTTATATTCAGCGACTCCATTCGCCTGATAACAAACGCTATAACAGAGGTTATAGAGATAACAGTAACGGGTGGTATAGCGATATTGCTGGTGGCCTGACAGCAGGTAGAGCACGGCAGGGGCAAAGCCTGAGCCCTGCCCTTCCTGGTGTGATCAGCCGTTGAAGTTAACCGCGATAACATTGGGGGCCATTGCCTGGTCTCTGAGCTGGTCAAGATAGTCGGCCCAACGCTGCATCATTTCAGTTCGCTGGCTCAGGTGTTTGGTACGGTTATAGGCCCGACCATTGGCATCCTTTACCGCGTGGGCCAGCTGCTGTTCTATCCACTCCACTCGATACCCCAGCACTTCATCCAGCAGGGTACGGGCCATAGCCCTGAAGCCGTGGCCAGTCATGGTGTTGTTGTCATAGCCCAGTGTCCGTAGTGCTGCCCGTACTGCATTTTCAGACATTGCCCGCGCCCTGCCTTTGGCCGATGGGAAAACATAACGGGAACGCCCTGTCAGAGGCTGCAGGCTTTCCAGTATCTCCAGCGACTGACGGGACAGGGGGATTATGTGCTGCTGGTGGGTCTTCTCTGCAATCAGCTCTATACGCTTCTCTTCCCAGTTCACCTGCGACCATTCAAGGTGGCGCAGCTCACCAGGACGGCAGAACCAGAGGGCTGAGCATTTTAGGGCGGCCCTGACTATCAGGGTGCCGTTGTATTGCTCAATGGCTGCCATCAGGTGGCCCACGGCTTTAGGGTCAGTGATTGCGGCGAAGTGTTCCGGCTTGTGGCTGGTCAACGCCCCTCTGAGGTCTGGGGTTGGGTCTCGCTCTGCCCTGCCGGTGGCAATCGCATAACGGAATACCTGCCCTGCCAGTTGCTTAGTACGGTGGGCTGTTTCAATTGCGCCGCGTTGCTCAATGGCTCGAAGTGCCTGCAACAGTTCACGGGCCTGAATCTCCTGGATCGGTCGGGCTCCGAGCTTGGGAAACAGATCCCGTTCCATGGCGCTGATTACTTTGCGCTGGTAGTTCTCGGTTTTAGTGCTGAGCCGGGTCAGGAACCATTCACGGGCGATAGCTTCAAAGCTGTTCTCATTCAGTGCCTGGCTGGCTGCCTTCTCTGCCTTACGGGCAGCTGATGGGTCTATACCGGTGGCCAGCTGCTGACGGGCGCTGTCGCGCATATCACGGGCCTGCCTGAGGGTAATATCCGGGTAGGTGCCCAGAATCAGCTTCTTTTCCTTACCGCCGAACCGGTACTTCAGCCTGAATGATTTTGTACCCGCTTTGGTTACCAGCAAGTACATGCCTTTCTCATCGCTGAGTTTGTATTCCTTCTCTGCAGGCCTTGCCGTCTGCACCTGTCGGTCAGTCAGTGGCATTACTGAATCCCTCAGTTGGCTTGATTTGGGGGCCCCGGTTTGCGGGCCACCATGGGGGCCCCCAGAAAGGCCCCCATTGTGCAGGGGCTTCCAGCGGTATTTACCGGAACAGTTCGGAAGGTAGTATAAACAAAAAAGCCCGCAGGACGCGGGCTCTGTGGCAGTCGTCGGTACTGCCGGGAATTCGTTGTGGTGGAGCTGGCGGGGATCGAACCCGCGTCCGCCAATCCTCTGCCTCAAGATCTACATGTTTAGGCTACTCTACTTAATTAACCCGTCACGACCCGAGAGCCAGGGTGTTATGGGCGAGCCCTTTTAAGTTTTAACCGTTCAGCTTAGGGCAAAGCTTCCGGGCGATCCTGTCTCTAAGATGACACCGCAAAATCCCGTAGTTACAGACACCTCTGGGAGCGATGCTGGCGGCCCTTAGGCTGCCAGAGCGTAGTTATCGTCGTTAGCAACTATAACTGAAGTAGTGATGGATTTACGTGTTTCACTACAAACACGACATGCACTCAAGGGTTCGTAATCCGCGTCGAAGCCAAATCAGCCCCACTTGAGCTGTCAGTATAGCCTGGAGGCTTACTGCAAATAAAGCGCTAACTGCTTTATTTTACAGACTTTACTGCAAAGGCATTATGCCAGTGCGTTATTTGGCAGCCATGGCACGCTGTTTTTCACGGGCCCAGTCGCGCTCTTTCTCGGAGGCGCGCTTATCATGCTGCTTTTTACCTTTAGCCAGCGCAATCTCACACTTGACGTGACTGCCTTTCCAGTATAGCGCCAGTGCTACACAAGTATAACCCTTGGCATTAGTCGCAGCCTCAAGGCGGTTGATTTCACGGCGGTTGAGTAGCAATTTACGCTCACGAGCCGGTTCTGCCACCACATGGGTACAGGCTGTTTTCAATGGCGTAAAATGCGCCCCGGCCAACCATGCTTCACCATTTTTAAAAAATACGTAGGAATCGACCAGCTGAGCACGGCCGTCTCGCAGACTTTTGACTTCCCACCCAGTCAGCGCAATGCCTGCCTCAAACTTCGTATCAATGTGATACTCATGACGGGCCTTTTTGTTCTGACAGATAGTATTGCTGTTACCTGAGGATTTCTTTTTCTTTGCCATAACGCGAAATTATATGCTCCATACCCTGTTAAGGAAAGCATACAGCGCCAGATGGCATGGTAATGTCAGAGAATCTGTACCTGCTGTGCAGACTGTTACAGCGCCGTGGTTGTAATCTGGCGCAGGAATAGCAAAAATGCCCCTCCCATGGGCGAGAAGTGGTAATCCCTGTATGTCGATTGCTGAGACTCTTCACGGTACCTGGGCAAGCCGATGGGTGTTTATTTTTGCTGCCACCGGCTCTGCTGTAGGGCTGGGTAATATCTGGAAGTTCCCTTACATCGTTGGCCAACATGGCGGCGGTGCTTTTGTGCTGGTCTACCTTTCCTGCATTCTGGCTGTTGGTGTGCCATTGATGATGGCAGAGGTACTGATTGGCCGCAGGGCACGCCGCAGCCCGGTGAACGCGGTTGCTACGATGGCACGAGAATCAGGCCGTTCAGAGCACTGGCAGATTGCCGGGTTCATGGGCGTACTGGCAGGACTGCTGATTTTTTCATTCTATTCCGTCGTTGCAGGCTGGGTGCTGGAATATCTGCTGGCCAGCAGTCGCGGTGAATTAATCAATATGGGTTATCAACAGGCCGGAGAGCGCTTTCGCACACTATTGGCCGACCCTCGTACCATGTTCGGCTGGCACACGCTGTTTGTCACCATTGTAATGTCAATTCTGGCCTGCGGTGTAGTACATGGACTGGAGCGAGCAACACGGCTGATTATGCCTGCACTATTCGCACTGCTGGTTGTACTGTTGGGGTATACCGTCACAGGAGGCTATTTCACTCAGGCCTGGAACTTTCTATTCAGTTTTGAAAGCCGTCAGTTAAGCTGGGAGGCCGCTCTGGCTGCGCTGGGACATGCTTTTTTCACACTATCATTGGGGCTGGGCGCTATCATGGTCTATGGCTCCTATATGCCAAAAAAATCCTCTATCAGTGGTGCTGTGCTGACCATTGCAGCGCTGGACACCCTGGTTGCCCTGATGGCCAGCCTGGTGATCTATCCAATTGTTTTCGCTTCCGGTTCAGACCCTGCAGCAGGCCCCGGCCTGATGTTTATCACACTGCCTGTCGCGTTTGACCAGATGCCCGGAGGCCAGGTAATCGGCTTACTGTTTTTTGGCCTGGTCGCTCTCGCCGCAATTACCTCGGCAATTTCACTGATGGAGCCGGCCGTTGCTTTCCTGATAGAACATCTGGGCATCAGCCGTCTGCAATCCTGTATGCTACTGGGCGCACTGGTCTGGCTCCTGGGCACCGCAGCGCTGGCCTCCTTTAATGTACTTAATGGTGTCGTGCTGTTTGATCGCTCTATCTATAACTTGCTGGATTTCGTGACAGCCAGCATTCTGCTACCACTCAGTGGTATTCTGGTAGCACTATTCATTGGTTGGCGAATGAAGCGCACTTATCTGCGTGAAGAGCTTGCCATCCGTAACGTCTGGCTATTCAGACTCTGGTATCTGCTGATCCGCTTTGTTGCTCCTGCAGCAATTGCTGTGGTGTTTGTGCAGAACCTGCGTCACTGAAAGCAACTCCTGTTACAGAACAGATCACCTGCCCATAGAAAGCAATATGATTAGAGAAAGACTATGACACAGATAAACCGCAGCGCACTGGTCCTGCACACCGCAGAGCAGATGTTTGATCTGGTGAATGCGGTCGAAGATTATCCGGCATTCCTGCCAGGTTGTGCCCGTACTGAAGTAGTCAGCCGAACGGACAAGGAGCTTGTTGCTACACTGCACCTTGCCAAAGGTGGGCTGAAATACCAGCTGACAACCCGTAATCAGCTGGAACACCCAACCCGGATGACACTCCAGCTGGAAGAAGGGCCATTTCGTAAACTACAGGGCGAATGGAACTTCACTCCGCTCAACGATGAGGCCTGCAAAGTAGAACTGCAGCTGGCCTTTGAAATGAACGGCAAGCTAACCTCACTGGCAATGGGTAAACTGTTTGAGCAGGTTGCCAGTAATATGGTGGATATGTTTGTCAGCCGAGCCGATAACATATACGGAGTAAAGCTATGATTGAGGTAGAAATCGCATTTGCACTGCCGAACGAGCAGAAAATCGTCTCTTTGCAGATAGAAGAAGACTGTTCAGCATATGACGCAGTAATAAAGTCAGGTATTATTGAGCAGTTTCCTCAGATTGACCCGGACAGCACACCAATGGGAATTTTTGGCAAGGCGATCCGCAATCCAAAGGAGACCGTTTTAAAGGCTGGGCAACGTGTCGAGATCTATCGACCTTTAATTGCCGACCCAAAAGAAGCACGAGCGCGCCGAGCGGCTAAAATGAAAGCCCTGAAGGATTCAGCTCAGGGATGATGACGGGGCCCTCATGTTCATGGGGATGAAAAATCGCAGTAATGACTCTGTACAGCAAAGACCAGCGTCGTTACTGTACAGCCGGTCTGGCAACAGGTTTACCTGACTGCAGCATCCGGGCGAAAGTCACCGCTGAGACCTTCAAGGCGTCCGTCAGCATCAAACGTCAGTGTCATACGCTGACGAGTGAAACTGTCATCGGTGTCTTTCAGGGTATAGATGTAGTCCCAGCGACTGGCGTTGAAACTGTCTTCAACCAGTGGCGTACCCATAACAAAACGAACCTGACGTCGGGTCATCCCTGGACGCAGTTTATTGACCATCTCCTGGGTAACTACATTACCCTGAGGAATGTCGATCTTATAAACGCCGGGGAAGCCGGAACAGCCGGTCAGAACGAGTGTAAGAACAGCAACGCAAGTGAAGTTTTTTATCATCTGTGACTGGCTTCCAATGAGAGGTCGAAACACAGATAATGAATTCTACACTTCGAGTCATGAACAGCATAGAGAATTATTATGGCGCTCGAAAACCAGGAGCTGCGTAAAGCAGGCTTGAAAGTAACACTGCCACGGGTAAAGATTTATCAGATTCTGGAGCGCGCTGGCGAAGGCGATCACTTCAGTGCAGAAGATATCTATCGACAACTGATGGAACAGGGCGAAGATGTCGGCCTGGCAACCGTATACCGTGTACTAACGCAGTTTGAAGCTGCCGGTCTGGTATCGCGCCACCATTTCGAAGGCGGCCACTCTGTCTTCGAACTGGCACGCGATGATCACCACGACCACATGGTATGCATCAAGAGCGGTCAGGTGCGCGAGTTCAACGACCCACGACTGGACGCGCTGCTGGATGAGATCGCTGAAAAGATGGGCTTCACCATTACAGATCGAACTCTATATCTGTACGGTATTGCCAAAGCAAATCAGCAGGATAGCTGAGCAGGCATCCGGCTGAGCATCAGGCTTCAACCTTGCAGGGCAAACTTGCCGCGAAACCGCAAGCGCTTATCAGCCTCGACGATAGACAGCAGGACCTCCGCGCACTATGCCCGGGGGTTTTTTTATACCTCAACTCAACCACATAAAAACATAGCCATGGACGGCACAAACAAAATACCCGCACCTGTAAGGTGCGGGTATTTGAAAGGCCTCAGACTATTCTTAACAGAAGCGTCCGAGACAAAAGGAGCTGATGACGTATTACTTCGCCAACTTCTCTTTGATACGTGCAGACTTACCGGAACGCTCACGCAGGTAGTACAGTTTCGCCTGACGAACGTCACCACGACGCTTAACAGTGATGCTGTCTACAGCGTGGCTGTAAGTCTGGAAAGTACGCTCAACGCCCACACCGTGGGAGATTTTACGTACAGTGAAAGCAGAGTTCAGGCCGCGGTTACGCTTACCGATTACTACGCCTTCGTATGCCTGCAGACGGGTACGGTTACCTTCGGTAACTTTTACCTGTACTACAACAGTGTCGCCTGGACCAAACTCAGGCACTTCTTTGGTCATCTGTTCAGCTTCGATCTGCTGAATGATCAGGTTTTTGCTGCTCATGGCTCGCTCCTAATCCTGTATTTAGCCGTCAGACACGTCGGTCTCACGGATATATTCGGTTAACAAAGCCTGCTGCTCGGCTGTGAGTTCCACGTTATCCAGTAGGTCGGGCCTACGTTGCCAGGTCCGTCCCAGCTGCTGTTTCAGACGCCAGCGTCTGATCCTCTCGTGGTTACCGCTCAGCAGCACCTCTGGTACAGCCATACCGTCCAGCTGCTCTGGTCGTGTGTAGTGTGGGCAATCAAGCAGACCGTCACAGAAAGAATCTTCCTGCGCCGATCCCTGGTGGCCAAGAACCCCTGGTACCAGACGGGCTACCGCGTCGATCATGGTCATTGCTGGCAGTTCACCACCACTGAGGACAAAGTCACCCAGCGACCACTCTTCGTCGATTTCGGCTTCGATCAAACGCTCATCGATACCTTCATAGCGCCCGGCAACCAGAATCAGATTCTGCTCACCTGCCAGCTGCTGCACCCCTGCGTGATCCATCTTCCGGCCCTGAGGGGACAGATAGATCACCTTTGCAGGCCCGTCTGCGGCCTGTTTTGCTGCCTGAATAGCATCCCGCAGGGGTTGCACCTTCATCAGCATACCAGGGCCACCGCCATAAGGGCGGTCGTCAACGGTGCGATGCTTATCATGTGTGAAGTCACGGGGACTCCAGCACTGAATATCAATCAGCTGATTGCGTACTGCCCTTCCGGTGACCCCGTGGCTTCGTATCGCCTCGAACATCTCCGGAAACAGTGTTACTACACCAAACCACACAGTCTAGAACTCCGGGTCCCAATCAACCCGCAGGGTACCGGCTTCCAGATCTATCTCATGTATCACCTGATCAGGCAGGTAAGGGATCAGACGCTCGCGCTTGTCGAGGCTACCTTCACACTTGCGAACCACCAGCACATCGTTAGAGCCGGTTTCGATCAGATGATTCACCCTGCCCAGCAACACGCCGTCCAGAGTATAAACTTTCAGCTTTTCCAGCTGGCTCCAGTAGTACTCACCTTCATCCAGGTCAGGAAGCAGTGAGCCATCTACCGCAATATCAAGCTCGCAGTATTTGCGGGCTACTTCGCGGTCGGAGATACCAGCCAGTCTGGCAATGATGCCTTTACCGTGGCGCTTGCCTTCAGCAAGTTTGACTTCAGTCCACTTGCCATCAAGCTTGAGCAACCATGGCGAGTAGCTCAGGATATTTTCCATCGGCTGAGTATGAGAGTAGATCTTCACCCACCCTTTTACGCCGTAAACGCTGGTAATGCGCCCCACAATAACGTGGTTGTCTTTCGACTGTGCACTCATATCCTGATCAGCACCAATTACGCAGCAGCTTTAGCAGCGTCTTTAACCAGTTTTGCAACACGGTCAGACAGCTGAGCGCCACGACCCTGCCAGAACTCTACGCGTTCCATATCCAGACGCAGACGCTCTTCCTGGCCACGAGCCAGCGGGTTGAAGAAGCCCACACGCTCAATAAAACGACCATCACGCGCATTACGTGAGTCAGCTACAGTGATGTGATAGAAAGGGCGCTTTTTAGAGCCGCCACGAGACAAACGAATAGTTACCATGCGTTAGATCCCTTTATTGAGTGGGTTTTGACATCGCCCACTGTTAGAAGATTTCACGGAAGGGACGGCGAACCTGCCCAGCCATGAACCAAAAATCAGGGCGTGGATTCTACGTGAATCGCACGCCCTTTAGAAGCCTTCTGCGTAAATTTTAGTCTGCCATCCGGGTTATAGCCGCGACAGACTGCCAGAGGTAAACGTGTTTACTTGAACGGGAAACCGCCGCCACCGCCCAGACCCGGCGGCAGACCACCACCCGGACCACCCGGGCCGCCACCCATGCCAGGCGGCAACATGCCTTTCATACCGCGCATCATCTTGCTCATACCACCCTTGCCAGAGAACTTTTTCATCATCTTGGCCATCTGCTTGTGCTGCTTGAGCAGGCGGTTAACGTCCTGAATCTGAGTACCGGAACCAGCAGCAATACGTTTCTTGCGCGAGCCACTGATCACATCAGGGTGGCGACGTTCATGCGGCGTCATGGAATTGATGATCGCTTCCATCTGCGAGATGCCTTTTTCGGCATTAGCGGACTGAGCGGCTTCCGCCAGCTGCCCCATGCCAGGCAGCTTCTGCATCATGCCCATCATACCGCCCATGTTTTTCATCTGCTGGATCTGCTCGTGGAAGTCTTCCAGGTCAAAACCTCTGCCTTTCTTGATCTTCTGGGCAAATTTCTCGGCTTTGTCCTTGTCAATCTTGTGCTCGGCTTCCTCGATCAGAGACAGCACATCGCCCATACCCAGGATACGGGAAGCGATACGGTCCGGGTGGAACGGCTCCAGTGCGTCCGTTTTCTCACCCATACCGATAAATTTGATCGGTTTGCCAGTAATATGTCGCACTGACAACGCCGCACCACCACGGGCATCACCATCCGCTTTGGTGAGGATGACACCGGTCAGCGGCAACACCTCGTTAAAAGCTCGGGCAGTGTTAGCTGCGTCCTGACCGGTCATGGCATCTACCACGAACAGGGTTTCAACCGGCTTGACCGCAGCATGCAGACGCTTGATCTCATCCATCATTTCGCCGTCAACGTGCAGACGACCAGCGGTATCGACCAGCAGTACATCGTGGTGCTGAATACGGGCATGCTGCGTTGCAGCATTGACAATGTCTACCGGATCCTGATCCGGGGAAGATGGATAGAAATCCACTTCTACTTCATCGGCCAATGTCTCCAGCTGCTTAATAGCCGCCGGACGATACACATCAGCGGACACCACCAGCACTTTTTTCTTCTGGCGTTCACGCAGCAAGCGGGACAGTTTAGCAACCGAGGTCGTTTTACCAGCCCCCTGCAGGCCAGCCATCATTACAACGGCTGGCGGCTGGGCAGCCAGGTTCAGCTCCTCATTGGCCTCCCCCATCACCTTGACCATCTCTTCATTGACGATCTTTACAAACACCTGACCTGGCGTCAGGCTTTTGGTGACTTCAGTACCAACGGCACGTTCCTTGACGCTGTTTACAAACTCTTTCACTACCGGCAGCGCAACGTCCGCTTCCAGCAGTGCCATACGCACTTCGCGCAGGGTGCCTTTTATATTGTCTTCGGTCAGTTTCGCCTGGCCGGTCACCGAGCGCAGCGTCTGCGTCAGCCGTTCGGAAAGATTCTGAAACATGCTTGCCTGTTACCTCTCACCTGTTTTCCATCACCTGCACCATGGCAGGCCGATAGCAGGCCCTTATCAATTTGTAATAGCTGTTCGTAGCAGCCGTCCGCACCTGGCACTGATAGCACTTAGTCACTGGTAGCACTCAATACCAACCCGTTACCAGTTTTATTTCAGCTACCCGCGTCAGGCCAGTTTTCCACACTTCTTCAGTGATAAATACACTGGACAACAACCGCTCATTGTACACCAGCTACAGCGCCAGGCAGAACCGCCTTTCATAGCAGCAAGCCAGCGTTGCTACGGCAATAACGATACCGACAGCCGATTCATTTCCCGTACTGACGAAATATGCCAAACTATGTCGTTCGTCAGTCGCATATGCGGGTACGGGCGCTGTCTGTTATTGCCTGGTCGCCCTGTCCAGGCCCGTCTATATATACAAGCACCGGAGGATACATGCTGACAGTTCTGGCGCTGGCGGCGCTGGCCTGCTATCTGGCCGCAACCGTCAAACAATGGCAGTTCCTGCAACAGGGAACCAAACCGAATTCTCAGGCCAAACTGGCCGGTGCTGCAGGCTGGCTGTTGCACACACTGGCACTCTATCTGCAGCTGCATCATGATCACGCTATCAACCTGGCGGTGTTCAATGTTGCCTCGCTGATCAGCTGGCTGGTTGCTGGTATCGTCCTGCTCAGCAGCCTGCGTCAGAGCATCGATAATCTGTACCTGGCAGTCTTTCCGCTGGCGGGCCTAATGGGTCTGCTGAGCGTGCTGGTGCCAGAAACGGCCAGTGCCCGTCCTTATAGCGGCGGCCTGATCGCTCATATTCTCTTGTCCATTCTGGCATACAGTATCTTCACCATTGCAGTATTACAGGCCTTGCTGCTGCAATTGCAGGAACGGGCACTGAAAGGCCACGGCCGTCGCGCCCTGATCAACAGCCTGCCACCGTTACAGACCATGGAACGATTGCTGTTTGAAATGATCGGTACGGGCCTTGTTCTCCTCAGTGCCGCACTGATTACCGGTTTCCTGTTTGTTGATGATTTGTTTGCTCAGCAGCTGGTGCATAAAACCGTACTATCAATCATCGCCTGGTTACTGTACAGCATTCTGCTAATCGGCCGCTGGCAGTTTGGCTGGCGTAGCCGTACTGCATTGCGCTGGATTGTCGGCGGCTTCGGTGTGCTGGCGTTTGCTTTCTTTGGCTCCAAGATCGTACTGGAGCTTTTCATTAACAGCTGAGGCTATAGCGTCAGGTCTGCGCCGGTTACCGGGTGCTGTCCCATAGAGTATTGACAGCACCCGGTGGCCATCTGAAAATGCCATTCAAATTCCCAACCTTAAGGTCTCGCTGTCTTGGAAGACGCATCGATAAGCCTGCTTACAGGCATACTCTGTTTTCTGATTCTCTGTTCTGCCTTCTTCTCCAGCTCTGAAACCGGCATGATGTCACTCAACCGCTACCGGTTAAAGCATCTGGTAAAGAAGAAACATGCAGGCGCACGCCGTGCCAACAAGCTGCTATCCCGCCCTGACCGCCTGATCGGTGTGATTCTGATCGGCAACAACTTCGTCAACATTCTTGCCTCTGCCATCGCAACGGTTATCGCCGTGCGTCTCTGGGGCGATGCCGGGATCGCAATCGCCACAGCGGGCCTGACCTTTGTAATCCTGATCTTTGCCGAGGTCACCCCTAAAACACTCGCCGCCCTGCATCCAGAAAAAATCGCATTTCCAGCAGCGTTGTTACTAACCCCCTTGCTGAAGCTGAGCTACCCGCTGGTCTGGTTTGTGAACGGCATCACCAATGGCTTACTACGCCTGTTTGGTGTCAAGGTAACCGATGGTAATAATCACCACCTGAGCAGTGAAGAACTGCGCACTCTGGTACATGAGGCCGGTGCCCTGCTACCACAGAATCAATCCATGTTACTGGGTGTGCTGGAACTGTCTGAAGTTACCGTAAACGACATCATGATCACCCGCAACGAAGTGATCGGTATCGACCTGGAAGACGATATTGACACCATCGTGCGTCAGCTCAGTGAAAGTCCGCATACCCGCTTGCCGGTCTACCAGGGCGAGCTGAACAAAGTCGTAGGAGTACTGCATATGCGTAATCTTGCACAGATACTCCATGACGGAAATCTCAGCAAAGCCGCCATCATGCAGGTAGTAAAGGAACCTTACTTTATCCCTGAAAGTACACCGTTGCAGACTCAGCTGCTGAATTTCCAGAAAAACAACCGTCGTATGGGCCTGGTTGTAGATGAGTATGGCGATGTCGAAGGCATCGTGACACTGGAAGACATCCTGGAAGAGATTGTCGGTGAGCTGTCAGGTCAGGACAGCGAAGAGAATCAGGACATTCACCCCCAGGAAGATGGCAGTTATTTTATTGATGGCACAGCTTATATCCGTGACATCAATAAATCGCAGGACTGGGAGCTGCCCACTGACGGGCCTAAAACCCTTAACGGTCTTATTACCGAAACCCTGGAAGCTATTCCCGATGCCAACGTCTGCCTGCAGATAGAGCATTACCGGGTAGAGACGTTGCAGATCAGTGATAATCTGATCAAAACAGTCCGTATTACCGTGCTGGAAAAGCAGCTGGATCCGGACGACGATTAACGCTATTACCTATATAAACAAGGGAAGCTGAATAAACAAAAGAAACTGAATAAACAAGAGGGGCTGATCTATGATCAGCCCCTCTTGTTATCTGTCTTCGTTCAGCAATCAGAGCTGTAACTTCTCTTCCACACTGCGAATTTTATCATCCATGCTCTGTTCACGATCAACACGGGTACCAATCCGCATAGAGCTGCTGATACGCACAGCCCCCATTTCATGCACCACTTCATGACAACGTTTTACCGCCGCGAAGACTTCATCCCAGTCACCCTCAATATTGGTGCCATAAGCGTGCATCTGGTGCGCAAGTCCGGCATCATCCAGCACTCGCTGGCAAGCAGCAACATGGCTGGATACCGAAGCGCCTACACCAATCGGTACTACGCAAAGATCAATCATTACTTTCATGTAACCGACTCCCCTCGTTCACGGCGAGCAACTTTACCCAATACCTGGCGCTTTTCAGTGTTGCTCATGGCTCCCCACTGAGAAATCTCCATACCGCTGCGGTGACAGGCGATGCAGATGTCATTTCTGTCCAGCGCACATACGCTGACACAAGGGCTGCGAACCGGTGGT
>JAOXSF010000131.1 GCA_025800125.1 Marinobacterium sp. | reverse complement strand
TGTCTCGCTTCAGGCGTTTATTAAAACATTCACGCCCTGTGCTTGTGGTACCCGCTAATTGAAAAACAGATTTAGCTAAATCGATACCAATGATGCTAACCTTACTCATGTATGGACCCTCTCTTTTAGATGCCGAACCAGGCTTAATGCGTTAAGCATGGCACAAAGGAGGTGGGTCCATCTTATTTCCCACAGCAACAGCACAGACCGTGCCAGGCAATCGCGGCTGGAAGCCCCTTCTACAGAAAAGCATCTCTCTTTGCGAATAAGTCGATCATTTCTCCAATAGATCACCAGTCTTAAGTTGATGGTGAGCATCATCGAAAATGTAGGGTGTAATAGCGTCAGCGTATCACACCGATAACCTCAGACAAGCGGTGCGTTGTAACGCACCCTACAAGTCTCGACAAGCTATTGTGGGAGGGGTGCCCCGCGGCGATCAGCAGGTCAGGAGTACCCCCATCGCGGCGAGGGCGCCGCTCTCACAGCAACAACATAGACCGTGCCAGTCAATCGCGGCTGGTACCCAAGGGCATGATAAAGCCCCTCCCACAACTTTCCAATAACACCGCGGCACGCTGTTTCGAGCAACTGGCGTTAGCCACGTCCAGCAACACCGTTCGAGCTACAGCTTACCCGTTATCGGCACGAGGACGTGCCTCGCTACACTACAATTTATGGCGCAAAGGGCTTTTTGCTTGTTCCAGCCACCCGCAAGCATTGCTTGCAATGCGGTCTAGCCCGAATATTTCACGAAGGACTAAACAAGAACGGCTGAAAGCCTTATGGTTATTGGTATCGAAACAATATCCGTAAGCAATCAGCCGTGAACAAAATGTTACCACAGTCTCTCCAGTTTTCATCCGTTAAACGCCGCAAAGTTGAAGCCGATTTTTCTGGCGGTGATATCACCAGCAACGCCGGTATTGTGCTGTTATCCGAAGTTGATCGAAAGATCGGCTTGAGTCGAAGCGTTGCCAGGGCAATCGATGATGATCGACGTAAAGCCAGTTGCGAGCACTCCGTTGAAGCATTGCTCAAACAGCGGATTTACGCCTTGGCGCTGGGCTATGAGGATCTCAACGATCACAAAGAGCTGCGGTACGATCTTGCACTGCAAACGGCCGTTTCAAGGGATAAGCCGTTAGCCAGTGCCGCGACGTTGAGTCGTTTTGAAAGCCGAGCCAACAGGGACTCTGCCATCGCAATCCATCAAGTGCTGTTTGATCAATTTATAAAAGCCTATAACAAGCCACCCAAACGATTGATTCTGGATTTTGACGCCACAGATACCCCTTTACACGGTGAGCAGGAAGGGCGCTTCTTCCACGGTTATTATGATCACTATTGCTACCTGCCTCTCTATGTATTTTGTGATCGGCATCTATTGATCAGTTATCTACGCCCCAGCAACATTGATGGCGCGAAGCATAGCTGGGCCATATTGAGCCTGTTGGTCAAAGCCATACGAGCACACTGGCCCAGGACGGAAATTATCTTTCGGGGTGACAGCGGCTTCTGTCGCTGGAAAATGTTGCGATGGTGCGACCGCCACAAAGTGGGCTATATCGTGGGTTTGGCCAAAAATAAGCGCCTGACTGAATATTCCGGATACTGGATAGAAATGGCAGAATCGCTGTTCCGGGTGACGGGTAAAAAGCAACGCCTGTTTACATCGATACGGTATAGCGCCAAAACCTGGGATAAGCGCCGACGGGTTATCGTAAAAGCCGAGCACACACGTCTTGGCGGCAATCCTCGTTATGTTGTCACCAATCTGGATCAGAATGATCGCTACCTTTACGACAAAATCTACTGCGCTCGCGGCGACATGGAAAACCGGATCAAAGATCAACAGCTGGGGCTGTTTGCTCGCCGAACATCCAGCCATCGTTGGTGGAACAACCAGTTCCGCCAATTGCTGTCAGGCCTGGCTTATGTGTTGCTTGAGGCCATGAGATATCGGCTGCTAAAAAACACAAAATTGGAAAAATCAGCTCCGAATACGCTGCGGTTGGTGCTGTTGAAAATCGGGGCAGTCATTATCCGTAATACCCGTCGGATAAAAATGATGATGAGCAGCGCCTATCCTCACCAAGATACTTTAACAGCCATCCTGTCTCGTCTGAATACCTCATAACGCCTCAAAGAGTGCTGCTTCGGCATGTTGACAAATAATGGGGGTAAGGGGGAGCTATGTCCTGAAAAAGGGAAATCCCGCAAATATCAAGCAGATCAGGGCTTAGCATTCTGAATGGCCGCTGACGCGGCCACCTTTATGACGATCTTAGCTGTTGGTGAAACATCCGGGCTAGCTGTTGTAGCGAGCGACGTCCTCGTCGCGATTATCTGATTTTCTCTCAGGTGTTGTTTGCTCTGTTACGCATTTTGAGAGGCGGCTGAGCCAGGTCACTTCAGGCTTTCAGTGTATCGTGTTAATTTCTTATTGAACCTCAAAATACATACTTCTGTCTCTTTCAGGGAGGAAGAGTCTGGTGTCTATCGGCAATATCAGGATTATCTACTGCAGTACCGTGACCTCTGCGCTGGAGAAGGACAATTTCATTGACCTGGTCCGGCGCTCAGTTACGAATAATAAAGAACTGAACCTCACCGGCATCCTGCTGTTTGATGGGCAGTACTTCTTCCAGGTGCTGGAAGGTGATCAGAAGGATGTTAAAACTATTCTGGCGAAAATCAGTCAGGATGAGCGCCATAAAGATATCCACACCCTCAGTAAGATCGG
>JAOXSF010000111.1 GCA_025800125.1 Marinobacterium sp. | reverse complement strand
ACCTGATCCCATCCCGAACTCAGTAGTGAAACGCAGCCTCGCCGATGGTAGTGTGGGGCTTCCCCATGTGAGAGTAGGGCATCGCCAGGCATCTAATACCGAGAAACCCCCAGCACACTGTGCCGGGGGTTTTTTCGTTTGGAGCCTATATCTGTCACATAGGCCTATATCTGTTATCTATCTGTTATATAGAGTAATTGGCTGTCAGCTGTCAGCTGTCAGCTCTCAGCCAGCTCAGTTCACAGCTGGCATCGTTGTATGTTGATGGTGCTGTTGCATACTATGCTGAAGCAGCCGGAATAAGCGCTTTTGATAAGGCGAGCTTTCATTGATTAGCTGATGGCGTGCATCCTCAATCAGCTCAATCTGCAATTGAGGATAAAGCTCGTTCAATGTTGACAGATTTTTAACCCAGTCAACAGTGCCGTCGGATAACCCCTGAATCACGGTGACGGGGCAATGCATCGGGGCGCTGCTTTCAATGCGCCGTATCCAGGACAGCATGGCACCAATCCAGTCCAGAGGTATACGGTCGTGTTGCAATGGGTCTTTCTCACGCACGAATTCCAGATACTGCTTATCGTGGCTGTTTGCACTGTAATAACGGGCGACATTGTTCAATAGATATTTAAGCCAGCGATACTTGAAACGAATGGGGCCGTATTGCTGAGGACGTACCAATGGTGCAAGAAATATACGTCGGGCTAACGGCCAGTGGCTGACCTCACCAAACTGCTGCTGATGTACCATCAGTACCGCTGCGCCGGTGCTATGACCGACAAAAAACCAGGGGCTGGGTAACTGGTCATGCAGGCTCTGCACCACCTCACCGAACTGGCAGCCGTAGCGGGTAAAACTGTCAATCCAGAAGCGCTGACCTTCCGATAAACCATGGCCGGGCAGATCATAGCCGATGACGGTATAGCCCTCTGTCAGCAGATATTGAATTAATGGTTGCTGTAGCGCCAGATGCTCCATATAGCCATGTATCAGTACCACTGTACCGCGAGATGGTCGTGATGGCGTAAAACATTGACAGCACAATGGTGTGCCGTAGCCATTGATCAGCCCTATTCTGTGGCTGGCCAGATTCTCCAGACGCTCTAACCCATACAGTTTCAGATAAGGCGAAAATGCTTCCGCAGGTTGCTCAGGGGCATTCTGAAAGGTAGGGAGGTAATTGTGCAGAATAATGGGGTCAAATGGCACGGGCGAATCCTTGATGAATCTGATGCGATAACTGTATCAAGTGGTCTGATAGTGTAACTTTAGCTAAAGCTGGCAGTGCTGCTATTTAAACCTTGGTAAAACAATTGGCAGGCCACTGTCAGTTATTGTGCATTTTGGGCCTGATGAAGTGGTTTGATCAGTGCTGGAAGACAATTTTTCTGAAGAGGATGTCAGTTGTGAATGCAGTAGAAAGTCCAACAGCAGTATTACTGGATACTGTTGAAATCAAGGTACGCTGGGGTGATATGGACGCTTATCGCCATGTAAACAATGCCATGTATATGCGTTATCTGGAAGAGGCCCGTTGCCAGATGCTGGCAAAGCTGGACGTAGCACTTGAAGGTGAGCGTGTTGCCCCGGTTGTTATCAATGTCGGTTGCACCTTTCTGAAACCGGTGACTTATCCGGATACATTGACGATCTACTGTTATGGCAGTGAACCTGGACGTAGCAGTTTTATGAGTACATATAAGGTTTTCAGTACAGCACAGGGTGGTGCTCTAGTGAGTGAGGGCTATGGAAAGTTGGTCTGGATGGATCATGAAACCGGCAAATCTGTCCCTCTGCCAGAGCATATTCACCAGCGTCTGGCCCCACACTCATAATTCAGGCAGGATCAGGTCGGATTCATGCCGCTACAGCTATGATGAGGCCCCATGAAATCGACCTGCCTGCCCCTGCTATTTACACTCTGTCTGACGCTGCTTGCTATGGGCGCTCAGGCAGCAACATCCACTGCTGATGATCTTGCCCTGGCGCGTAGCCAGCTGGAAGCGCTGGCACCTGAAGACAGTGAAAACCAGATAACCCGTGAACGCTATCAGCAACTGATCGGCGCACTGGAAAAACTGCAGCGTAATGAAAAGAAAATAACAGAGTACCGCGCACTGATTGATAGTCAGCCAACTCAGATTGATGCGTTGAAAAAAACGCTGCAGAAGCCCGCGACTCTCAAGCCCTTGAGGAAACTGGAGCGCCGCCCGCTGGATGAGTTAAATCAGCTACTGACTCGCACCCGCGCTACACTGCTTGAACAGGAAAGTGCCCGTGCGGAGGCGCGTAAACTGATCCGCCAGAACGAAGATAAACAGGTGCGTTTGCGGGAAAAACTGGGACAGCTACGGGAAAAAGCAGGCGGTACGCCGCTGGCCCGGGATGGACTGGATAGTCTGCAACTGCAATTGATGGATGTTCAGGCTAGCGAACTGAATGCCAGAGTTCAGGCGCTGGAGCTGGAATTGCTGACCCTGCCTGCGCAAACTGAGCTGACGGGCCTGCAGCTGGAACAGTCGGAGCAACAGATCAGTCTGCAGCGGCAGCGGCTGGAACAGATTGAAACGGTACTGCAACAGCGTCGACGCAGTGAAGCGGAAAAAGCGCTGAGTGAGCTTGAGACACACCCGGATGCACAGTTGCAGCTATCTCCCGCGTTGATGGTAATTCAGCAGAAGAATCAGGCGCTCAGCGATCAGATTCGCCAGACTCTGGCAGATACCGAGCAGGTTGGCAAAACCCGTACAGAGCTGAGCCGGCAGCTTAAAAGGCTGGATCGCAGCCATCGCACCATTGAACAGCAACTGGCGCTGGATATTGGCTACCTGGGTGGCGAAATGCGTCGGCTGATGTTACGGGTCACCCGGCCAATTGATACCGGAAAAACCTATGCCCGTATCAATAAATTACGATTGCAGAACCTGGAACAGGAGCAGGCCGAACTGGATGCGCTGGAAGCAACTGTTGATACACCGGTGCTGGCAGCAGATCAGCTACGTCAGCAGCAAGAGCTACGTCAGCAACAAGAGCTACAGGCTGATCGGAGCAAGTTGAATCAGCGTCTGCGTAAAAGCCGCCAGCAACTGATTGCTGGATTATCGGAGTTGTTGACGGTGCAGGAAGCCTATAACGAACAGGTTCGCCAGAGTAGTGAACTGCTCAATGAAAATCTGCTCTGGCACCCCAGTGTACCAACAGTAGATCTGAGCTGGCCGGGCGAGATTCACCAGGGGCTGGACGCATTGATCAGTCACGCACTGGCGCTGAAAAATCGCTCAATACTACAGGCATCGCCGCAGTTTGCTGGCAGCCTGTTTGGCATCATTATGGTGTCGCTGTTTGCGCTGGTGTTATGGCGTTACCAGCGGGAGCATGAACCGCTCTGGCATCAGCAGCTGGGTAATGTCCGGCAGGATCGTATCGGCCATACCCTGAAACTGATGCTGATGGCGCCGCTGATTGCCCTGCCATTACCGCTGTTACTACTGAGCATGGCTGGCACTGCCATTGACCCGGACTGGGCCGAGTCTGCCGCAGCCAGTAAGGTGCTGATGCTGACAGCAGCCACATTGTGGCTAGCCCATAGTCTGTATATCTGGTTGTCTACACCGAGCGGCTTTTTTGCTGGTCACCTGGATATGCCACAGGGGCTGGCCCAGTTGCTCAGTCGTCGTTTTCTGTCGCTGTTTATTCTGGCGGTACCACTACTGGCCGCCGCAACCTGGGTGGATGAAATCAGTGATGATGTGATGCGCTCAGGCCTGGGACGTCTGTTGTTGATCGCGCTGCTGGCGCTACTGGCGGTATTCTGGTTCAGCCTGTGGCGGCAGTGTGGTCGGCTTGATCAGCAACGTGCTGTCAGTGGTTGGTGGCTGCGAAGTCAGTTCTGGTTGTTGTTACTGGGGCTATCACCGCTGGTGGGTATTGGTCTGACGCTCTGGGGTTATGCCTTGACCGCTGGGGCAATGATCATAGTGCAACTGATTGCGGTGCTGATCTGTCTGGCGGTCTGGGTGTTCTATCAGACCGGCTTACGCTGGTTGTTGATCGAAGAACGAAAACTGGCCTTTGACCGTGCCCGTACCCGCCGGGCTGAGATTCTGGCTGCACGGGAAAATAATGAAGAGGCGCCACCGCTGGAAGAGAACCTGCTGGATCTACAGACCATCTCGGACCAGGCCAGAGTGTTGCTCAAAGTTGCCAGTCTGATTTTGCTGACCAGCCTGTTCTGGATACTGCTGCGAGACCTGCTACCGACGCTGGTGGTGCTGGACAATATCGAGTTGTGGTCCAGCACTGTCAGTGCCGAGAGCGGTGATATTCTGCAGCCGATCACCCTGAAAGATCTGCTGGTTGGTGTGTTGATACTGGTGTTCAGTCTGCTGGGAGCCTACAACCTGCCCGGCTTGCTGGAGCTGCTGGTATTGCGTCATCTGACGCTGTCGCCGGGCACCGGTTATGCCATTACCACACTTGTGAAATACCTGCTGATTATGGTCGGAGTTACCACCGGTTTTAGTCAGCTGGGTTTTGCCTGGGACAAACTGCAGTGGCTGGTGGCAGCCATGGGTGTTGGCCTGGGATTTGGCCTGCAAGAGATTGTTGCCAACTTTGTTTCCGGCGTAATTATCCTGTTTGAAAAGCCGGTGCGTATTGGCGATACGGTCACCGTTGGCAACCTGACCGGCACAGTCACCCGTATTCAGATGCGTGCGACCACCATCACCGATTGGGATCGTAAAGAAGTGATCATTCCCAACAAGACGTTTATCACCGATCAGCTGATCAACTGGTCGCTCAGTGATGCGGTAACCCGTGTGGTTATACCGGTAGGGGTTGCCTATGGCTCGGATACTGCGCTGGTACGTTCATTGTTGCTGGAGGTTGCGCATAACAATGACCGGTTGCTGGATGACCCTGAACCCCAGGCGTTTTTCCTTGGCTTTGGTGACAGCGCACTGAATTTTGATTTGCGCGTCTATGTTGCCGCTATGGCCGACCGGCTGGAAGTTGCCAATGAGCTGAACAGCGCCATCGATGCAGCATTTCGTCAACAGGGTATCGAAATACCGTTTCCGCAGATGGATGTGCATATCTCCAGACAGAGTGTTGTCTGAGTAGTGTTGTCTGAGTGATGAATGCGCTTCAATGAATCATTAAACACCGCAGCGGCTGTGGCAGCTTGCCGCGCTGCCGCAAGCCGGGCCATTCAGCACAGTTATAATTGCTATTTCGTAGCCTTATCTGCTTCGCCCTGCCGGTGTATGCGGGAAGGGAGCAGCACGGTGTTTCATTGTGCTGTCATCGTTCTGAAACCCTTATCTGCCGTGGCCTGTACCTCTATGTTGGCTGTTGTCGGAGAGGCCTGCTAGCGGGCTATATCGTGTTACCTGTGGTCAGTGTAGCTGTCTCCTGACACTTTCGGTGGGGTTCCCCGATTTTCGCTTTCTACCTATGATTGTAAACACGTTCACTTTATGAATATCCCGCTGGCAGACCTTCAACTTTGGTCGCGCAGGGGGCGACAGTAAGGGCCTGGAACGCTACTGTTGCAGTGCACAAAAATGCACGTTGTGGCAACCGTCCAGGCTGACCATAGCGGCAGAACAATAATCAGCGTCCGGATGCCTCACACCGGACGCCGGGCAGATAACAGAGGCATACCATTATGAGCCAAAGGGTACAGTCTGGCGGTCTGCAGATCGCACAGTCTCTCTACGATTTTGTAAACAACGAAGCACTGCCGGGCACCGGCGTCAGCGAGCAGCAGTTCTGGTCTGCTTTTGATGCCATCGTGCATGATCTGGCACCCCGTAACCGTGAACTGCTGGGCAAGCGTGACCAGATTCAGGCGCAGATCGACAACTGGCATCGCAGCCAGGACGGTTTCGATTTCGCCGCTTATAAAGCGTTCCTGCAAGAGATCGGTTACCTGCTGCCGGAAGGCGAAGACTTTCAGGCCACCACCACCAATGTTGACCCTGAGATGGCCACCATGGCCGGGCCACAGCTGGTAGTGCCGGTGATGAACGCTCGCTTTGCACTGAACGCAGCCAATGCCCGCTGGGGTAGCCTGTACGATGCGCTGTATGGCACCGACGCCATCAGCGATGACAATGGCGCGGAAAAAGGCACCGGTTACAACCCGGCCCGTGGCGCAAAAGTTATCGAATTTGCGCGCAATTTCCTGGATGAGGCGGCACCACTGGCAACCGGCTCCCATAAGGACTCTGCCGGTTACCATGTTGAAAATGGCCAGCTGGTGGTTGCCCTGCGTGATGGCAGCAATACAACACTGGCCGATAACGGGCAGCTGGTGGGTTTCCGTGGTGATGCTAACAGCCCGGATGCGGTAATTGTGCAGAACAATGGCCTGCACTTTGAGATTCAGATCGACCGTGACAGCCTGATCGGTAAAAACGACGCCGCTGGCGTTGCCGACGTCCTGATGGAATCTGCACTGACCACCATCATGGACTGTGAAGACTCGGTGGCAGCGGTTGATGCTGCCGACAAGGTTGTGATCTACCGCAACTGGCTGGGGCTGATGAAGGGCGACCTGACCGAAGAGGTGTCCAAAGGCGGCAAGACCTTTACCCGTCGCATCAACCCGGACCGCGAATACACGGCACTGGATGGTTCTACCCAGGCACTGAAAGGCCGCAGCTTGATGTTCGTGCGTAATGTTGGCCACCTGATGACCAACGAAGCGATCCTGGACAAAGACGGTAACGAAGTGCCGGAAGGCATGATGGACGGCATGATCACCAGTCTGATCTCCATCCATGATGTGAAGGGCAACGGCCAGTTCAGCAACACCACCACCGGCTCCATGTACATCGTTAAACCGAAGATGCACGGCCCGGAAGAAGTTGCCTTCGCCAACGAACTGTTTGGCCGGGTGGAAGATGCGCTGGGTCTGGAGCGCTTCACCCTGAAAATGGGCATAATGGATGAAGAGCGCCGTACCACCGTTAACCTGAAAGAGTGTATCCGTGCCGCTAAAGAGCGCGTGGTCTTTATCAACACCGGTTTCCTTGATCGCACCGGCGATGAGATTCACACCTCCATGGAAGCAGGGCCGATGATCCGCAAAGGCGACATGAAACAGGCCGCCTGGATCAGCGCATATGAAAACTGGAACGTAGATGTAGGGCTGGAGTGTGGCCTTAGTGGCCGGGCTCAGATCGGTAAAGGCATGTGGCCCATCCCGGATCAGATGGCCAATATGCTTGATGCCAAGATTGGCCACCCACTGTCTGGTGCCAACACTGCCTGGGTTCCATCACCCACCGCCGCGACACTGCACGCGCTGCACTATCACAAGATTGATGTATTCGCCCGTCAGGATGAGCTGCGCAGCCGTGGCCGTGCCTCGCTGGACGACATCCTGTCGGTACCCGTGGCAGAAAACCCGAACTGGTCTGCAGACGAAATCCAGAACGAACTGGACAACAATGCTCAGGGCATCCTGGGTTACGTAGTACGCTGGGTTGATCAGGGTGTGGGCTGTTCCAAGGTGCCTGATATCAACGACGTTGGCCTGATGGAAGACCGCGCGACCCTGCGTATCTCCAGCCAGCATATCGCCAACTGGCTGCGTCACGGTATCTGCAGCAAAGAGCAGGTCATGGAAACCATGCAGCGTATGGCTGCTGTGGTAGATCGTCAGAACGAAAACGACGCCGAATACCGCCCGATGGCCGCTGACTTCGACGGCAGTGTGGCTTTCCAGGCCGCTTGCGAGCTGGTATTTGAAGGTTGCGTACAGCCAAACGGTTACACCGAGCCCGTACTGCACCGCCGCCGTATTGAAGCTAAGGCGAAGTTCGGTAGCTGAGCTGACCAGACGCAAGGCTTCTGCTGAAGGAGCGGGCTGTAAAGCCCTGCTCCTTCCTGATCAGTCGTCCGTGTCTTGTTTGTGTTTAGGCTGGTTGTTAAACAGTTCGACATAGGCCTGCTCAATTGCATCAAAGACTTCTGCCTGAACATCATATTGATGCTGCGTGCGGCGGTTCTTTGATATACGGCCATTCTGGCTTAAACAGAACATGATGAGCTTCGAGAGTGTTTTGTCTGCAATATCGTATTCCCTGTCGATTCTTCTTTTTAGTGCGTCGTACTGGCTCAGGTAAGCGACCTCTTTTCTGATGTGTTGCTCCATAGCCTCTTCGCTGGCGTTGACCATTAGTTCAGCACAAGCTGTTCCATCCCAGTAGCGATAGATCGCGTCACAGCCTTCAAATGAAAAGTGGATATTATCAATATCGATATATGTGACGTCCCAGAAAGCGCGTGCTTTCTCTGAAAAGTCTGTCAGTGCCTCAAGGTATTCCCGCTCCTGATCTTTAAGCACAGCTGATACAGGCAGAATCAGCCCATTAGCCAGACTGCCGCGCTGACAGAGTACATGGTGGAACATAAAGCGTGACAGGCGCCCGTTGCCATCCATAAACGGATGAAGAAAAACAAAACCGAAAGATATGATGGCACCAAGTATCAGAGGGTCGACATCGTTTGGCAACGCATTAGCAAATGTCATCCAGTGTTCCATCAGCTCCCGACATAGTTCGGGCTCTGGAGGTATATAAGTGATGCCGATTGCCCCGGTACCATTACTCAGGTAGTTCTGCTCATGGCGGAATGCGGCCGCCCAGTCAAATTTGTTATTTATCGTGGCGTTTTGGAGGTCTGTCAGATAATCCTCATCAATACTTCGCGCCCGATGAGCCTGACGCAGTAGGTTGGTGAAGCGATGTACCCTGCCTGCGTCGGGTATTTCTTTTTCGATAGCGAAAGAGTCCCGAGTTTCACTCAGATATGCCCACGACAGGGTGCGATTCAACATTTCAGGGCTTAATGAGTCTGTAAATGCCTGAGTTCTGGCAAGAATATCTTTACTAAGCCCCTCCTGTAGATGTTCTGTCCGTTTGACGGTAATGCAGTAGTCGAGAGAGCCGAGGCCATTGAATATAATTCTCCAACGTTTATCCCGGTATCCTTTGGTGGTGATGTACTGATCCGGGTTGAATAGCGGATGGTAGTTACCCTGCTGGAGATTGGTTGTCCTGTTTATCGTCTGTTCTGTGAAGTGCTCCCAGAGAAAGCAGGCTGCACGTAGATATTTGCCTGTAGGTGAAGACTCAAACTCCTCTCTCATCGCAGTTTCATCAATCAGAGGAAGTACCTGTGCCAGAATCTGTAAATTTATGCCTTCATGTTTGAGTGCATACAGCACATGACTAAGTATGTTGGCTTCTGGTTGCAGCGAGCGCGGGATGGCCAGGACGTCACCAATCCGTTCTTTTCGGCTGACAGGCATCACTCGGGATCTGACATCTGGTGTTATGGCTTTGACTCCATTCAGCTCTGAAAGGTAAGCATATCCAACATGTTCAGAACTCATGATATCTTCTCTCTATACAATCAAAAAATTATTATCTCTCTCAAATATTTATCATAAATTATCTTTTTAGATGAAAAAAAGTTTTCTGCTCTTTGTTTTGTTTTTTTTGAGAAAGTCAAGTGATTTTTTTTGTTGTTGTCTTTGGTGGGGTCGAGATTGAGTTAGTGGATCAATCTAATCCCCCACAATGCCTGGTTGTTCATTTCTTCGTCAGTGTTTAGCCTTGTTGTTTCGTTGTTAACACCGTTAACAGCACAGATAGCTATCGCAATGTAACAACAGGGAAGACGTGATGACGCAACCACTGGACAGGGCTGAAGTGGCCCAGCAGGCTGAAAGTCTGCTTAACCAGGTAAACCGTTGGAAAGAACACGACGAATTTCGTAAAGCCGCTGACAAATTGCAGGCTTTTGTGCAGCTCAATGCACCGTTGCTGCCTGCCGATGTAGCGCGCAGGCTGGCGCAGCAACAGGCGCTTTGCACCTATAAAAATATCGAAATACCGGCGGAGATACGCCTTGATCAGGCGATGCAGATTCTGCAACAGGCCGACCCGCTGGAAACGTCCACCGACGCTGAAACCCTTGGTCTGGCCGGTGCCATTGGCAAACGGCAGTGGCGTGAAACGGGCCAGCGTAGCGGGCTGGAACGGGCGCTGCGCTGGTATCGTAAAGGGGCCAGCCACAACTATCCGCAAGGCTGGCACGATAAACAGGCCTACTGTGCTATCAATCTGGCCTTTCTGCTGGAACAGTATGCCCAGCTGATGGAAACCAGCAGCCTGGGCGAGATGACGCTGGTGGCGGAGTTGCGTCAGGAAGCCCATCAGTGGCGGCAGCGCATTCTGATCGACTCGGATGTATTGGCCCAGCAACAGGACGGAGATGACCTCTGGTGGACTCAGGTGACACTGGCGGAAGCCTGGTTTGCCGAAGGTGAGTTTGAGAAAGCGGAGGGTTGTTTTCAGCAGGCGCGTGCCCTGTATAACAGCCAGCCCTGGCAGCTGGAAACCCTGGTGCGCCAGCTGTCGGAACTGACAGCGATTCGCTGGCCGAAACAGCCGGAAAAACAGCAACAGGCCCGCGCGGTGATGGCGTCTGTTATGCAGCATGAAGCGGCGCTGGACAGCATCTGCCAGGGCACACTGGGTCTGGCGCTGTCGGGTGGTGGTTTCCGCGCCTCTTTCTACCATATTGGTGTACTGGCGCGACTGGCCGAGCTGAACCTGCTGCGCCGGGTTGAGGTGATCTCCTGTGTGTCCGGTGGCTCCATTCTGGGGGCCGCGTACTACCTGGAACTGCAAAAACTGCTGGAAACCAGAGCCGATGATGAGATTCGCCGCGAAGACTATATCGCACTGGTGCGGCGACTGGAGAGCAACTTCCTGGCCGGTGTACAAACTGACATTCGTACCTCGGTATTCAGCAACCCGCTGAAACTGCTGAAGATGGTAAAACCGGGCTACAGCCGCACTCATCGTCTGGCCGAGCTGTACGAAGAACGCCTTTACCGTCGCATTGACGATGGTAAAGGGGATAAACCGCGTTATATGTCGCAGCTGATGATCAACCCGGCCGGGACAGAACCAGGCAACTTCCGGCCACGCTACCACAACTGGACCCGCGTTAATAAAGTCCCGATGCTGGTACTGAACGCCACCACCCTGAACACCGGCCACAGCTGGCAGTTTACCGCCAGCTGGATGGGCGGTGCGCCCTGGGCCATCGACGCCGATATTGACCGCAACGCCCAGCTGAACTGGTTCTACTACACCGATGCCCCCGCCAGTAAATACCAGCAGATGAGCCTTGGCCAGGCAGTGGCAGCCTCGTCCTGTGTGCCGGGGCTATTCCGCCCACTGGTAATGAAAGGCCTCTACCACGATATGACGGTACGTCTGGTAGACGGTGGTGTGTACGACAACCAGGGCGCGGCGGCACTGTTACAGAAAGGCTGTGACCATATCCTGGTCAGCGATGCCAGCGGCCAGCTGGATACTTCGGAAGACAGCAGCAGCTCAGAACTGAAAGTGGTGTCCCGCGCCAGCGAAATTTTCCAGGAACGTATGCGCACCGTACAGCAGAAAGGCCTGCGCACCCGCCGCCGCAACGGCCTGCTGAAAAGCCTCTGCCATATCCACCTGAAAAAAGACCTCTACAGCGAAAACCCGACCCTGAGCAACCAGCCACCCGCCGTTGCGGAAAAACGCTCAGCGCTGACGGATTATGGCATCAACCGCGACTACCAGCGCGCCATCGCCGCCATTCGTACCGACCTGGACAGCTTCTCTGACAATGAAGCCCACGCGCTGATGTACAGCGGCTACCAGATGGCAGGCCACTACCTGCCGGAAGAACTTAAAGCACAGTGCAGTCATAATGACAGCAGCCAGTGCTGGGGCTTTATGGCACTGGCGGAAAAACTCAGCGATATGGCCACCGACGAAGCCCTGCTGGAAGAACTACGCGTCGCCCGCCACCGGTTTTTCCGTAGTGTTATTGAAGAGGGGGAGGGGTAAGCAATAGCGCCAGACAGCGTCTGGACAACAACCATAAGGGCTTGCTGCCTGGCAGGCCCTTATGACCAGAACTGATGGGCAAAAGCGCAACGCGATATGCCCATCCTGTTGATTTAAAAGGAGACACCGGATGTCAGCCTCCCAGCAACAGATTTTTATCAGCTACCGCCGTGATGATGGTGGTTTTGGCCGTAATCTGTATGAGCAGCTGTCGCTCTGGCTGCCGGAAAACAGTCTGTTTCTGGACTATGAAAACCTGCAAAGTGGCAAAGAATTTCGTCCGCAGTTGAAAACGGCTATACAGAACAGTGATACCTGTCTGGTGGTGATGGGCCCACACTGGCTGTCAGAGAAAAACCAGGTGCGGCTGCATGACCCGGAAGACGTTACCCGACAGGAGATAGAAACGGCCATAAAGGAAGGCTTAACGGTTATGTCGGTACTGTGCGGGGGCGCAAGTGTGCCTGATGCGTCACAGCTACCGGAAAGCTTGCAATCATTGCTTGCTGATCATCTGTATTTTCTGCATGAAACCGATTACCGAAGTTCTATTAATCGTCTGTTAGCGCAGTTAAAACAGCTGGAATATCCGATTGAATTTACCCCACCGGAAGGTATAAACCGCGCCTACCATCTAGGTGATATACGGCGCAGCGACTACTTTATTGACCCGGATAATCAGCTGGAGCGCTTACAGAACCTGCTGCATAACCGACATCAAACCGCGATTGTCAGCAGTGCTGCACTGCATGGTATGGGGGGTGTGGGGAAAACCCAGCTGGCACTGAAATTCTGTGAACAGTACCGTTTGCACTATGTCGGTATCTGGTGGTTTCGTGCCGAAACCCTGCAAACCTTTGAGCAGGACTGCAAAGCCTTCTGTAGTTTTAACACACTGGTGGTTGCAGAAGGAGAACAGCCGCACCAGACCATTAACCGTTTTCTGGAAACCCAGCCGCGCTGGTTACTGGTATACGATAATGCAGAACCACAGTACCCACAGGAGGATGGTTCTGTTCGCCATCTGCGCCCGTTGCTACCAGCTGCACATCGCCACCATCTGATTATTACCGCTCGCTCCCCTTCGCTGGCAACACCCGAAGCACGGTTAGCACTGGATTGCTGGACAGCGCAACAGGCGCAGCCCTTTTTGCAGCAGCGCTTACCTCAGGCGTCTATTGCACAACTGCACCAGTTAACCGCGACGTTGGACGGTTTACCGCTAGCGCTGGAGCAGGCCTGTGCTTATATCCTGCAAACCGGTATCAGTATTGAAGACTATTGCCGGGCCGTTACCGATAACCACCGCGCCTATAAATTACTGGATAAACAGGCCGCGCTTGAAAATGGTTATCAGCGTTCGGTACTGGCCACGCTCTCTATGGCTCTGGAAAAGCTGAGCCCTGCTGCACGTGAACTGCTGAAGATTACCGCCTGGGCTGCACCTGAACCGCTACCTGAACAACTATTGCTGGATAATGCCGATTGGGATCAGCAGGTAAGAGAGGGCTGTTATCAGCCAGTAGAAAATGAAGATGGCAAGCCTCGACTTAATGACGTTTTGCTACCAGATATATTAAGTGAAACGCTGAATGATTCGCTGGACTGGTTGGAACTGCTGCAAGAGCTGGAAAACCTTGCCTTAATACAACGGGTAGAGATTGATCTGACAGTGCCTGGCTCTGAATACTCAAAAAATGGTCAGGCAATTTTGCTGCATCGACTGACTCAGGCGGCTATTCGGCATAGCTTCGCGCAACAGGATAGAAGCGCATTATTAATTCAGCTGCTCTATCGTTATTTGCCGGAAGATATGTGCCACCCTGAAAATTGGCCCGTGGCAAAACTGGTTGCTCCGCATATTCAGTATCAGCAGATCGCTCGTATAAAAACAAAACAGGCTGCACAACAATTTGGCTGGCTGGTGGATCATATTGCAAGCTGGCTACAGTTTGGTGAAGGTCTGGTAAGTCAGGCTTATAGTCTGTTCAAACAGAACCTTGAATATAGAACCGAAGTTGTTGGCGAGGATCATCCGGATACGCTGACCAGTATAAATAACCTTGCTGTGACTTTAAAAGCGATGGGTGATCATAGCGGTGCGAAAGCACGCCATGAGGAAGAATTGGCGTGTTGTAGAAAAGTGTTGGGCGAGGATCATCTGGATACGCTGACCAGTAGAAATAACCTTGCTCAAACCTTGCTAGCAATGGGTGACCATAGTGGTGCGAAAGCGCATCATGAGCATGTGCTGGCGCGTAGACAGACGGTATTGGGTGAGGATCATCCGGATACGCTGAACAGTATAAATAACCTTGCAGAGACGCTCAGGGTGATGGGTGACTATAGCTGTGCGAAAGAGCATCAGGAACATGTGCTAGCGCGTTGTAGAAAAGTGTTGGGCGAAGATCATCCACATACGCTAATCAGTATAAATAACCTTGCTTTGACTTTAAAAGCGATGGGTGACCATAGTGGTGCGAAGGCGTTGGAAGAGCGCGTACTGGCGCGTAGACAGGCGGTATTGGGCGAGACGCATCCCGATACAATCGTTTCAGCCTGGAATCTATTTCTGACCTTGTTGCAAATGGATAATCAGGCTACTGCCCATGATATTTTCCAGCAGTATCTGCAAGGGTTGCTGGAGGTTGATGAAACTGAATTAACCAGTGCTGATGTACGCCAGATTCGTGAGCAGCTGATTATGATGATTATGCGTTCAATGCAGGCAGGAGAAAATCAACCATGAACCCCCTCTGCTTTATTCTGATGCCGTTCGGCACTAAACCCTCACCCCTGGGGGGTGAAATCCATTTTGATCTGATCTATCAGCAGATTATTGCACCTGCGGTTTCTGCGGCGGGGATGGAGCCGATTCGGGCAGACTTGGAGCAGTCTGGTGGGGTGATTCATAAGGCGATGTTTGAGCGGCTATTGTTATGTGATTATGCGGTGGCGGATCTGACCACCGCGAATGCCAATGTGTTTTATGAGCTGGGTATTCGTCATACCCATCGGCCTGCATCTACTGCGCTGATTTTCTCTGCCGGGCAGACCTTGCCATTCGATGTGAATAATCTGCGCGGTTTGCCTTATCAACTGGATAGCGCCGGTAAACCGGCCAGTGCAGCGGCCGATTATCAGGCGCTAACCGCCCGTTTGCAGGGCTTTCTTGATCGTCAGGATAAGCCGGATGTGGATAGCCCGTTATTCCAGTTGCTGGATAACTTCCCGCAGATTGATCGGCTGAAAACCGATACCTTCCGTGACCAGGCCCGTTATAGCCAGCAGTTGAAAACGCAGCTGGCCGATGCCCGTGCCGTGGCGCTGGATGATAATGCGGCCGGGCTGGCGGCGGTGCAGGCGGTGGCCGATAAACTGCTTAATCTGCGAGAGCAGGAGCCGGGTGTATTGATTGATCTGCTGCTGAGCTGGCGCGCGCTTTCGGCCTGGCAGCAGATGGTGGCGCTGGTGGAGGCGATACCGCTGGAGCTGCAACAGACCGCGCTGGTGCAGGAGCAATACGGCCTGGCACTGAACCGGGCCGGTGATCACCGTAAAGCGGAACGGGTGCTGACGGCGTTGATAAAACAGCGTGGCCCCTCCAGTGAAACCTGCGGCATTCTGGGCCGGGTGTATAAAGACCGCTGGCAGCAGGCGCGGGATAATAATGAGCCTACAGCGCGGATTAACGGCCTGCTGAACCAGGCGATTAATTGCTATCTACAGGGCTTTGAAGCGGACTGGCGCGATGCCTACCCTGGTATTAATGCGCTGGCTCTGATGGAGCAGGCTACCCCGCCTGACCCGCGCCGTATCGAGCTGAACCCGGTGGTCAGCTATGCGGTAAAACGCCGTATCAGCGGCGGCGGTGCCGATTACTGGGATTATGCCACCCTGCTGGAACTGGCGGTGCTGGCCGGTGATGCCGCCAAAGCGGAGCAGGCATTATCAGATGCCACCGCTGTACTGCGTGAAAGCTGGGAGGCGGACACCACTGCCAATAATCTGCAACTGATCTGCAACTGTCGTCAGCAGCGGGGGGAAGATACCGGCTGGCTGGAGGCGTTGATTGAGACGTTGAAGTATGAGGCAAGCCGTTAATGCTGCTTGCACCCCACCCACTTCTGTAGTGTGATAGCACGGTGCCCGTTCGGGCATTTACAACGTAAACCTGGTGTTAAGAAAGGAGACGCCGTTTCACGACGTTAACACGAATCTGAAAATAACAAGCGCTACCGCAGGGTGCTCTCACCTACCCCACGGCAGCTAACCACAACAGACTAGACGAGAGTCCGTATATGGCTACATATAGAGTACGTCAGGCTAACCCCTGTTCAAAGCATTTTTCTTTTACTTTCATGCACTTACGAGTGTTTCGTTTGCCTGTGCCCGTCTTATGGCACCCCGCTGCGAGAAGCAGGCAAATGCGAGGCATTCGCGCTGTTATCTGTGTCCTTTCGCGGGTTATTCCGCAGTGTAAAGCGCAGCCGTCCGGCTGTAATTCCCCCTTATCACAGCCAACGCTGCCGGTGCAGCCAGGGCTAGCGGCTTAACGGTCAACTGACGGTTTGCTGTAGCCCTTTGCAGGCCAGTTGCAGACGTTCTCAGCTATCTGGCTGAGGCGCTGGTATGTTGTCGGTCTGTGTTTTGCCTGTCGGCTGTCGTGGACAGCTGGCCTGTGGCCGTGGTGCAGAAACCGCCGTAACAGACAGAACAGGAAAGGAAACAGGGAAGAAAATTATGCTGATTGTAACGGTCTATCTGGATGAAATTACCACCGTTTCAACCCCCTCCGGCGATGTGATCTCATTCGTCGTTAAATACACCGAAGGCAGACAGGCGGTAGTGGGCATTGAAGCCCCGGAAGAATACGCGATTCTGCGCGCCAGACTGCGCGAACGGGTGATTGATCAGATCAACCATTACCCGGTTTATATTGTCAGCTGCCGCTCACGGCTACGTTATGCAATCTCTGCCCGTAATGAAGCGCAGGCGATCAGCTATTACCAGCAACTTCAGCCTGATAGCCACGCTATTGAAACCGAATTGATAACCAACCCGACAAGCGAACCCTGGTTTGAAAAACTGCTGAACACCTGGATGCGACATTCAGAACCGCCGGTAAGGGTTTTGCTGCTGTGATGTCGTTATGCCAGATCATCTGCATTGGTTGATGCAGTTGCGTGACTGTTACTCGCTATCGCAAGTTATCCACTTTGTTAAAAGCCGTGCCGCGCGGGCTGTGAATCTGGCTATAGGTCGCCAGGGGCGGTTTTGGCGTAACGGCTATTATGATCATGCGTTACGAAGGGAAGGCTCAGTTAGCGAGTGCGCGCGCTACATTGTCGCAAACCCTTTACGGGCAGGACTAGTAAAGACAGTCGGTGATTATGCGTTGTGGAATGCTGCCTGGTTGGCAGAGTGTTGAGGAGATGATCAACGCTGATCGTTAGCAGACTTGGGTTACCGGTTTCGCTGGCTTTATTTTTATTTTTCCGTTGTTGCCGGTTGTGCTCATCAGAGCGGCAGTCTGTTAACGATCAGCGTCTAAGCCCCATTGTTATTTTTATTCGGGGTAATGTTTCGGTCGGCTTCTGCACCTGTTGTTATTTTTATTAATGGTGTGTGCTGACACGCATCCTTTGTTGTTGTGCTATAGATAAAGCGGGTTATGTGCCAGTTTTTTTAACTTGTTGATTTATATAGATATAAGGTTTTTCTTTCAGGGCTGATAGGGTTTTTTGTTACCTATGGCGCACAAAGTGTGCGGGCTTGCTGAGTAGTACGGTAACACCGGTGATGGTGCGCTGACGTTGCAGCCTGAGCATAAAGCTCGCAAGGGTGGGGCTGACAGATGGGTGCTGTCGGTTGTGGATGTCGCCGTTGTAAAACGTAATGCAGCAAAATACTGACGTAAAAAAAGTGGGCACTGTACCTCAACCAGCTGTACTGCACTGGTGTGTTTTATTTTTGTTTGCAACCCGACAGCCTCTCAGCTCGCTCAGGTGCAGTGCCCTCAAGTCCATTGTTATTTTTGTTCGGACGGTGCGTGTCTGCACGTAGCTATAAAGCACAGGCTGTGCCTGTTTTTAAAAGTTATTTAAAAACAATAAGTTATGTCTTGTATGGGTTGAGATTGATAAGACGGGGAGCTGTATTGTGCACCGCGATGAATCGGTGGGCCGGGGCGGTGCACAGTGCTGGATCAGCGGTCGTGGTTGACCTGTTCACTCAGGCGCTGGAAGCGGGCTTCCAGCCGGTCGGCGTCGTCACGCAGGCGGTCGACAGCATTGAGAAAGTCATCCACTTCCGGGCGGGCAGGTAACAGATCGCTCTCCTCTTTCAGGTATTCTTGCAGGTTTTCCAGCAGGCTGTTGCCGATGGTGCGGTACTGGTTGCTTTTGAAGCTGATGAAATCGGCCAGCTGGTGGGCAGGCAGGTTACCGATAATGGCGGCCAGTTTGCCCTCCCAGTCGAAGTGGCTGGCGCTGAGAATATGCTGCAGCTCGGTGGCCAGGCCGTTATCGCCGCTGGCGCTGATCCCCTGGCCAAACATGGCGGCGGCTTTATCCGGGCTGCTGAGCAGCCGCATAAAGTCGGCGGGGGTGCCGGTCAGGGTAACGTCGGCGTCCAGCCCCATCTTGCTGTGCAGTTGCAGGCCGTCGGCATTGGGCAGAATGGCAAAGCGCATATCTGGCTGGGTCAGCTGGATTACAAGGGTTTTGCCCTCCAGCTGGCTCAGCCGTTGCAGACTGGTCGGGTCGTTACGCAGTACGGCGTTAATGCTTTCTTCTGCGACGGTAAACAGGGTAGAACTGATCATCTCCAGCATAGGGCCTCCAGACGCCGCTGTGACGGCGTGTCAGATGTCAGGGTTTGACGCCGGTGTGCAGGGCAACCACGCCGCCGGTCATGTTCTGGTATTTGCAGTTTACCAGCCCGGCCTGTTCCATCATGCTTTTCAGGGTTTCCTGGTCCGGGTGCATGCGAATTGACTCGGCCAGGTAGCGGTAGCTTTCGGCATCGCCTGCAATCACCTGGCCCATCTGCGGCAGGATATTGAAAGAGTAGAAATCGTAGGCTTTGGTCAGCACTGGGTTATCGGTTTTGGAAAACTCCAGCACCATTACTTTACCGCCAGGCTTGAGCACACGGGCCATGGAACGCAGTGCGGCGTCTTTATCGGTGACGTTACGCAGGCCAAAGGCGATGGTGATAACGTCAAAGTGGTTGTCCGGGAAGGGCAGACATTCGGCATTGGCCTGTACAAACTCCACATTGCCGGTGATGCCTTTGTCATACAGTTTGTCACGGCCCACTTTCAGCATGGAGTCATTGATGTCTGCCAGCACGACGTTGCCAGTCGGGCCAACCAGGCGAGAGAAACGCATGGTCAGGTCGCCGGTGCCACCGGCAATATCCAGCACGTTCATACCACGGCGTACGCCGCTCTGCTCAATGGTGATCCGTTTCCAGAGGCGGTGAACGCCGCCGGACATCAGGTCGTTCATCAGATCGTATTTACCGGCAACCGAGTGGAATACATCGGCTACACGTTTCACCTTGTCTTCGGTGTTTACCTGTTCATAGCCAAAATGGGTGGTCTGATCTTTGTTCTGTTCGGACATGATGGGATCAATCTTCAGGCTGGAAATTTTGAGCCGCCATTGTAGCGCTGTCAGGCGGTTTTGTCTTTTATGGCGGTGCTGCTGTGCATGCAGATTGTCAGGCAGGTTCTGGTAATGGCCGGGTGATCTGAGTGCTTAACGTCGCTGCTGCAATCTGTAACGTGCAGCATGCTGTACGCCGGGGTTGGTGTCCCAGATCAGTTGTTCCAGCAGTGTGCGTGGGCAGGCGGGGTTTACCACCACCCGGTAACGCAGTTGCTGGTCCTGGCTGGCCAGCAGTTCGCGCAGCAGGGGGGGCGGGCAGGCGGGGTGGCTAGCGATACGGTGTAGCAGGTAGCTGTCTGGCTGTTGCGCCAGTTGTTGCAGGGCTTCAGCCGGGCAGTCCGGGTGGCTGCTGACGGCGAGGCGGGTCTGGCGGTTACCCTGTTGTGCCAGCCGCATCAGTGTCTCGGGTGGACAGGCCGGATGCAGGGCGATCTGTGAAGCCATGCCGGGGTCGTCTGCCAGGGTATCCAGTAACTGCGGGCTCAGTGCCGGGTGGAGACAGGCGCGCAGTTGTACCTGACGGTCATTGTCGTTGCACAGTTGTAGCAACTGGTTTTCGTTCAGTTCAGGTTGCCCCAGCAGACTCAGCCGTACCCGGGCATCCGTGTCAGTCAGCAGGCGACGACGTACAGCAGGAGTGCAGATCGGGTTCTGAGCCAGCAGACTGCGTATCGCCGGGCTGTGATCCTGGGCCAGGTGAAGCTGCATGGCGGCGCTCAGGCAGGGGGCGCGGGCACAGGCCAGGCGTACATCTTCCTGGTTGTCCTGGCAGAGCAGGGTGCGGGTGTGGTTGTTGAGGTCAGGCCGTTCGGCAACCAGCCAGCGCACTTCATCCAGTTTGTGCCGGGCCAGTTTTAACAATGTGGCAGCGTCCGCCGCCGGGTGCAGGGCGATCAGCCGGGCACAGCGCCAGTGCCAGCGGCAGTCATCAACCAGTCGCGCCAGCGTGTGGCTGGGGGTGTAGAAGTTATCAGCCACGGCAAAGCGCACAAAGCAGTCCCGGCTGTCTGCTTCGCGGTTCAGTTCGTCAGCGTTGCGGCTCTGGCGGATGCGTTGCAGGCGTCGCCAGTAGCCCAGATCAGCCTCGGGCAATCATACCGCCATCACGGCTGGCACCGGCCGTTTCCAGCTGTTGCAGGTAGTCGTCCCAGTATTGCTGCTGGCGATGGGCCAGATCATGCAGATATTCCCAGGTGTACAGGCCGCTGTCATGGCCATCGTCAAAGACCAGTTTCAGGGCGTAGTTACCGGCGGGTTCCAGCCCGGTCAGGCCGACAAACTTCTTGCCGGTTTGCAGTACGCCATTGCCGATACCGTGGCCGCGCACCTCCGCTGAAGGTGAATGCACCCGCAGAAATTCAGCGGTCAGTTCGAAACTGCCATCATCGTAGACCAGCTCCAGCGTACGGGATTTTTTATGCAGTTTTATATCGCGGGGTAGTGGGATCTGGCTCATGGTAACTTCCGGTGGGGTTGTTGATGCTCTGTGGGCGATGGGACGTTTTTAGCCCCGTCGCCCACAGAGCGGGCCGCTACAGCACTGACTTCTTTAGCACTGACTTCTTTACCAGCTTCAAGCCTCTGGAAACCAGAGGCGATCATTGTCTGAATGACGTTTACAGCGCTGACGTTATGACAGAGCGGACGCTGTTAAAGAACTGGCGTTGTTAAAGAATATAATGGCTCAGATCTTCGTTCTGTGTCAGTTCGCCCAGATACTTGTCAACATACACCGCGTTGATTTCAACGGTGGCGCCGTTGGCATCGGTGGCGTTGAAGGACAGTTCTTCCAGCAGGCGCTCCAGCATGGTGTGCAGGCGACGGGCACCAATATTTTCGGTTTTCTCGTTGACGTTGTAGGCTAGTTCGGCGATGCGGTCGATGCCATCTTCACTGAATTCCAGTTTGACGCCTTCTGTGGCCATCAGAGCTTTGTACTGGGTTACCAGTGACGCGCTTGGCTCTGTGAGGATGCGTTTGAAGTCGTCTGGGGTCAGTGCTTTCAGTTCAACACGGATCGGCAGACGGCCTTGCAGTTCCGGGATCAGGTCACTTGGTTTGGACAGGTGGAAAGCACCGGAGGCGATAAACAGGATGTGGTCTGTTTTGATCATTCCGTACTTGGTGCTGACGGTGCAGCCTTCAATCAGTGGCAGCAGGTCTCGCTGTACGCCTTCGCGGGAAACGCCACCGGCGTTTTCACTCTGGCCGCCTTTACAGACCTTGTCGATCTCATCCAGGAATACGATGCCGTTCTGTTCTACCGCATCCACGGCGCGCTGTTTGATCTCGTCTTCGTTGACCATGTTGGCCGCTTCTTCATCGACCAGCATCTTGAAGGCATCTTTGATCTTCAGGCGGCGTGTTTTGCGGGTATTCTGGCCCATATTGGAGAACATCGACTGCAACTGGCTGGTCATCTCTTCCATGCCTGGAGGGGCCATGATTTCGACGCCCATTTTTGGCTCGGCCACTTCAATGTCGATCTCTTTGTCGTCGATTTTGTGCTCACGCAGTTTCTTGCGGAACATCTGACGGGTTGCGCTATCTTCTCGGGACGGTTCTGACTGCTCGAAACCGCTTTCGCGGGCCGGTGGCAGCAGGGCATCCAGTACCCGTTCTTCTGCCGCTTCTTCAGCACGGAAACGATTTTTCTCGACTTCCAGCTCGCGCACCATTTTGATGGAGGAGTCCACCAGATCACGGATGATGGTTTCAACATCACGGCCAACGTAGCCTACTTCGGTGAACTTGGTTGCTTCCACCTTGATAAACGGGGCTTTGGCCAGCTTGGCTAGGCGGCGGGCGATTTCGGTTTTACCGACACCGGTCGGGCCGATCATCAGAATGTTCTTTGGGGTGACTTCCGCGCGCAGCTCTTCATTAAGCTGCATGCGACGCCAGCGGTTACGCAGGGCGATGGAAACAGAGCGCTTGGCTTCATCCTGGCCGACGATATGGCGGTCCAGTTCGGAGACGATTTCGCGTGGGGTCATATTGGACATGGTCGCTCCTTAAGCGCTCTGCTGGTTTTCAGTGCTTTTGTTTTCCAGCACTTCAATGGTCAGGTTCTGGTTGCTGAATACGCAGATGTCACCGGCGATGTTCAAGCTTTTTTCTACGATGTCGCGGGCGGGCAGTTCGGTGTTATCCACCAGTGCGCGGGCCGCTGACAGGGCGAAGTTGCCACCAGAACCGATGGCAACAATGCCATCTTCGGGCTCGATAATGTCGCCGTTACCGGAGATCAGGAAAGTTTTTTCGGCGTTGGCAACCAGCATCAGTGCTTCCAGCTTGCGCAGTACGCGGTCGCTGCGCCATTCGCGGGCCAGGTAGATACAGGCATTGACGATGTTGCCACTGTGTTTTTCCAGCTGCTGTTCAAACAGGTCACGCAGGGTGATTGCGTCAGCGGTGCTACCTGCAAAGCCGGTGATCACTTTATGCTTGGCGATCAGGCTGACTTTGCGGGCGGTTCCCTTCATTACGGTGTTGCCCAGGGATACCTGGCCGTCGCCACCGACAACAACCTGGTCGCCACGGCGAACGGAAACAATCGTGGTCATGCAATGCTCCAGTTTTGAATAAGCGTTTTCATCAATATGGGGCCTGCTGGCACAAGTTCAAGCGTAATCGAGCTTTTCCGGGCGTTGAACGGTCATTTTCGGGCGTTTTTGTGGTCTGTGCGCTTCGGGTGTTACTTCTTTTATCTGTCACGCACTGCTGCAACATAACGTCGCTAGTCTATGCTCAGATAACCAGTTCCAGCACAGACCAGCCGATGCTTGATGCTCAAGGAGGGGCAATGTCCTACCCGTTACCCGCGTTTCCCGCCATGAACCTGCTGACAGGTTTTCAGCAGCAATTTGTAACCCAGCTGACCGAAGACAGTGTTGAAGAGCCGCCACTGTCGTTTCAGCATAATCTGCAACAGACGCTGGTGCGTGGCCTGGCAGAGGTGTATTGCGGTTGTCGGGCGTTGCTGGGCGATGAGTTTTTTGAAGACCTCGCCAACCTTTATCTCAAGGCTCATCCGCCTGCGGTGCAGCGACTGGCATCGTTTGGTGATCAGCTGCCTGACTTTGTACAAAGCTTTGTGCCCGCCCTGCATCTGACCCAGTTACCCGCACTGGCACGGCTGGAGTGGGCGGTATTCCAGGCCAGCAATGTCGTCAGAGTCGAGCCGCTGGCGAAGCTGCCAGCCGCGCTGGATGATGAGCGGCTGAGCCTGACGCTGATGCCTGGACTGACGCTGGTGGAAGCGAACTATGCGGTAGATCTGCTCTGGCAGCATCATCAGCAGAACCTGGGCGCGGCCGGGCTGAAATATCTTGATCACGATGCGGTCAGGCTGGTGGTGGTGCGCGGTGGTAGCCAGTTGAAAATGGAGCGTCTGAATGACGATGGCTGGCGCTGTCTGCAACAACTGACTCAGGATGGGCGGGTGGCGGAGTTACATAAACTGTTACAGGGGGCAACACACCGTCATCTGTCCTGGGCACTGGAGCGGGGCTGGCTGCATACACTGGGCTGTCATACCCGGCATCCGGACAGAGCGGTGATCAGTGCTATGCCCTGACTGTATCTGCGCCCTGACTGTCTCTGCCTTGGCCGGGCTGAGTCCCGCGGGGTTACTGCTTGATTTTGATTTCCATCGGCTGAACCTGCATGCGTACCAGCTTGTCGTGGGCACGGTTCATACGTGAGCGGTTATCAAAGGGGCCGATGCGTACCCGATACCAGACACCGTTACTGCCTGTCGTGCGAGTGGTGGTGGCGTTTGGCATACCCTCCATGACCAGCCGTGCCCGCATGCGTTCAGCATCACTCTGTTTGCGGAACGAACCGGCTTGCAGCAGGTAGTTGTATTTCATTTTGGCGTCTTTCGGCGTTGATTTGTACGCCTCTACCGGTTCCGGTTTGATTTCGGTTTCCGGTAGCATTTCGTAAAAACTGAAGCGGGCCGGGCCGGTTTTTTCCGGTGGCAGCTTTATTTCTTCTTTTTTCTCTTCTTCTTTCGTGGCTTGCGCCTGTGTGGTCGAAGTCTCTGTTACCGAGGCCTGTGACTCAGATGCTGCCGCGGCGGGTGTTGCAGGAATACTGACAGTTGAACTGCTGTCGCGACCGCCCGCTGTTTTGAGTAGCAGAGTTAACAGCATCCCGAGCCCGCCAATCAGGCCAACGGCTATCAGCAGCTGACGTTGTGACAGGCCTTTGCCAGCTGACGGCGCTGCTGTTCTGTCGGTACTGTCTGCGGTACGTCGGGAACGACTGGCGGAGTGGCCTGTGGCTGTGCCTGAACCAGGAGTCGTACGATGATGTGATGCCTCCGCCGTCAGCCCCTGGGGCAGGTGGTCTGTGCTGTCTGTTTCGACCGCCCGGGATTCTGCTGTCAGCGGAACCGGGATGTCGGGCTGAGCATGGCTGAAACTTTGAGTGCTGCCCGGACTTTTAACGTTGCCCGAGCCTTTCGCGCTGCCAGGGCTTTTGATACTGCCAGAATGCGCAGCTGGCTGGCTGGCTGCCGGGATCGCTGGCTCTGGCTGATCAGACGGTCGCCGCGTGGGTGACGGTTTGCTGGCAAGCGATGCCCTGGTAAACAGTGCCTGTATGGGTGTCAGCAATGCTGTCATTGACGACAGCCTGACTGATACGGACTGACGTTGGCGCGCAGGGGCAGAGCGACTGTTATCCGTGTTGTCTGCCACCAGTGGTTTCGGTGGTTCAGGCGCAGCCTGACGGGTTGCCCCGCTACGGCTGGCACCTGATCGGGCCGCCGTGGAAGGCTGTTCCCGTCGTGGTGCGGGTGCCCGACTGGCAGCAGGGCGACCCTGCTGCTGTCCGAAATCCTTGCGCGCTGCCATGGTTTACATCTGCTCCGGTGCAGAAACGCCGAGCAGGGTCAGGCCATTATTCAGAACCTGGCGCGCTGCTTCGCTGAGGGTGATGCGGGCATTACGCAGATCCGCCTCTTCAATCAGCATCTTGTTGGCGTTGTAGTAGCTGTGGAAGTCGTTGGCCAGCTCACGCAGGTAGTTGGCCAGTACATGGGGTTCGTAGTTGATCGCCGCATTGGTCAGCACCTCAGGGTACTTGCTCAGTTTGGTGATCAGGTCTTTTTCGTGTTCAGTACTCAGTGCTGCCAGATTTGCCAGACCTGCCTCCATATCCCATTCCCAGCCATTCTCAGCCAGCTTGCGCTGTACCGAGCAGACACGGGCATGGGCGTACTGAATATAGTACACCGGGTTATCTTTGGATTCTGATTTGGCCAGTTCCAGGTCGAAATCCATGTGCTGGTCGGCTTTACGGGTTACGTAGAAGAAACGGCAGGCGTCGTTGCCTACTTCTTCACGCAGTTCGCGCAATGTTACGAAGGAGCCGGAACGGGTGGACATCTGCACACGCTCTTCACCACGGTACAGAATGGCGAACTGTACCAGACGTACCAGCAGACGTTCTTCGGAGTAACCCAGTGCCTGACAGGCGGCTTTCATACGGGCAATGTAACCGTGATGATCTGCACCCCAGATGTACAGTACCTTGTCGAAGCCACGTTCGAATTTGTTCTTCAGGTAGGCGATATCAGAGGCGAAGTAGGTGGTGGCACCGTTGGCACGACGGACAACACGGTCTTTGTCATCGCCAAATTCGCTAGAGCGGAACCACAGATTGCCGTCCTGCTGGTACAGGTAGCCATTTTCCTGCAATTTATTCAGTGCACTATCGACATCACCGTTAGTGGTCAGGCTGCGCTCGGAGAACCACTGCTGGTAGTCAATGCCAAAGCCGGACAGATCATCTTTAATGTCGCCCAGAATGGAGTCCAGTGCGGCATTGAAGAAGACTTCGTAGCCTTCGTCACCCAGCAGGCTACGGGCGCGATCAATCAGTGCATCAATGTGCACCTCTTTGTCGCCGCCCTGCGACTCATCGGCCGGGATGTCTGCCATCACGGTGGTGATAGCACGGTTGTGCTGATCACCTTCACGGCTGAACACATCTGCGGCGATGTCGTGAATGTAGTCGCCTTTATAGCCGTTGCTCGGGAAGGTCAGTTCGGCACCGCACTTTTCCAGGTAACGCAGCCAGACGCTGGTAGCCAGAATATTCATCTGACGACCGGCATCGTTTACGTAGTACTCTCGCTCAACCGGTACGCCAGCGGCTTCCAGCAGATCGGCAACGGATGCCCCGTACGCGGCACCACGACCGTGGCCAACGTGCAGTGGGCCGGTCGGGTTGGCGGAAACAAACTCAACCTGAATACGCTCTTTTACCTCAGCACGGTTACGGCCAAAGTCAGCTTTTTCGTTCAGAATCTGTTTTACCACAGCGGCCGTTGATGCCTGAGTAACGAAGAAGTTGATAAAACCCGGGCCTGCCAGCTCGGTTTTTTCAATCAGGTCAGAGTGTGGCAGAGCGTCAAGAATCGCCTGAGCCAGTTCTCGCGGGTTGCGTCGGGCAGGTTTTGCCAGCGTCAGTGCAATGTTGGAGGCAAAGTCGCCGTGGGCTTTGTCTCGGGTATTCTCAACCATGATTTTTGGTTGAGTTTCGCTGGGCAGAGTGCCGTCAGCCAGCAGGGCATCGACAGCAGACGCGATCAGTTCCGCAATTTGTTCTTTCATCAGCCTGATTAATACCGGTTGGAAGTTGTATCGGAAAGCCTGGCACAGAGCCACGCTGAGAACCGGGTATTATCACGCCAGAAGGTAAAATTGTTAAGGGGGCTCTGCCTGTTTTCTGCACAGTCCGTTCAGTAACACAGTCCGTTCAGTAACACCGTCCGTTCAGTAACATAGTCCGTTCAGTAACATAGTCTGGACAACGAACAGTCTGGACAGAAAACGATCTGGACAGAAAACAGGCCCTTCAGGTGAGAGGTGGTCAGATCGAGAAGCGCTGTACCAGTCGCTGCTGTAGCTGTGCCAGTCCCAGCAACTCTTTGCTGCCACCTGCGGCCTGTTCGGCTCCGGTGGCTGTTTCCGCTGCCGCTTCATTAATATGCACCAGTGTGCGGCTGACCTCTTCGACAGCACTGCGCTGCTGCTCGGAAGCGGTGGCAATTTGTGTGCTCATATTGCGAATATCGGAGACAGCACTGGCCAGCTCCTGTAACGCTTCGCGGGATGTGCTGGCATGGCCGACACAGTCCTGTGCCTGGCCCTGAGCGCGCTGCATGGTATCAACGACGCGGCGGATGGAGGTCTGCATATTTTCCACCATGGTCTGAATTTCCTGGGTGGAGTTCTGGGTGCGGCTGGCCAGATCACGTACCTCATCGGCCACCACAGCAAACCCCCGGCCGTGGTCACCGGCACGGGCGGCTTCAATGGCGGCGTTCAGTGCCAGCAGGTTGGTCTGTTCAGCAATCGCACCAATGGTTTCCAGAATGCTGTCGATACCGGCGCTGTATTTTACCAGTTCATTACTGACCTGCACCGCACTTTCAATCTCGTTGCTCTGGTTGCTGATACGGGTGAGGGTCTGTTCAACATAGCTGGCGGCGTTCTGTCCCAGGTTTTCACAGTTTTCGACCGCTTGCAGTGTCTGATGGCTGTGATCAGCCACTTCTGACACGCTGTTTTCGATCTGTGAGGCAGCGGTCGCGGTCTGCTCCAGCTGGTTGCTCTGCTGGCGCATGGCGGTGGTGGCGTGGCGGCTGATGCCCTCGTTCTGGTCAGCGACAGTAGCCAGTTTGTGAGAGCCATCAATCACCTGACGCAGCACGGATTGCAGTTCTGTCACTACGCTGTTGAGAGCATCGCCCAGTTCGCCAAATTCATCCCGGCGCTTATCATCAAAGCGGATTTGCAGGTTGCCTTCACGTACTGCGTTCAGACCTTTGCGAATCTGGTGCAGCGGGCGGCGTAACGCCAGCGTGGTGATGGTCGCGATGGTGATGGCGGTGCCAATGGATACCGCTGCCAGGGCGATGATCAGCCAGTTGGCAAACTGACTGTGTTTATCCGCCGCCAGCCGGGCCTGGTCAGCATCAGCAGTGGCCGTCTCAATGAAGCGGTTGGCCGCCTCGCTGGAGTGCTGAATCAGGGTCGCGGTTGTCGCCATCTGCTGCTTCTGACGATCAGACAGTTGGTGGCGCTGGCGGTACATATCAATCAGACCATTCTCGCCGTAGAACGCATCATTTACCCGTCCGGTCAGCGTTTTTATCTGGCGAGCGCGTGGTTCAACGGTGGCAAAGTTATTGAAGCTCTGCATCAGCTTGTTAGCGCTCATTGCCAGGCTTTTCTGCAGACTGTCTATCTCGCGGGTGCGGCGGTAGTTGATCAGCTGGAAACGATGGGTGCTCAGGGCGCGGGTAATGGTACGGGCAATAATGGCATTATCAACATTTTCGCTACGTTTGCTGTTGCTGACATAGCGTTGTATCCAGGAGGTCAGGGCGTCACTGTCACTCTGTAATGCGATCTCGGATTCGGTGATGCGACGGTCCAGAATCAGCTGTTTCTTTCGCTGTTTGAGCATCTCGTCAGCGGCACTGGCGAAGGACTGACTGCTGCTGCGAATTTCATCCAGTTGCTGTTGCAGGGTGCGATTTCCAGCTACCTGAGCTGGCAGCAGGTCAAGCTTGCTGTTGAATATATCCAGTTGCTGCCTGAATGCTTTGCGCGCTTTGTTCAGATCGCGTACCCGGGGTTGTGCCAGAGCGTTATACAGACTCTGATTTGCCTGTTGCAGGCTGATCATCTGGTTGAAACCGCCCGTCAGTGTTGGCAGCGACTGGTCAGTTACCCGATGCATAGCGTCGGAGACACTGCGTGAACCGTACTGCGCACCCAGTGCGATAATGATCATGAATACTACGAGGACGGCAAACCCGAGTGAAATCTTGCGGGTAATGGTCATCTGCATGGTCGAATCCCTGAACTGTGTGGGGCGCAGGCACCGTCTGCCCGTGCGGCGATTCTCTGCATCCCTGTTGTTATTTTTATAGGGCGTCGTCAGGACTGCCGTTATGGGGCGTATCCAGACATATTGCTGAGCATTTGATCAGCTATGCGGGCCTGTACTTATAGCCTGGACCATGGTCGATGTCCATATTTCAGGTAATAGATGATCTGGCGCAATGCTGCTAGTCGAAAAAGACTGGCGGCCCATAAAAACGGGTAGCTCGGAAAAAGACGACGGCAGGTGCGCAAGCGGTGATGAGTCGAGAAAATTCAGACTTCAGTCGGGTCTATGTCCAGCACCCAGCGTACCTTGCGTGCTTCCGGTTGTTGCTCCAGCAGCAGGCAGAGCGCTTGCAGGCTGCGATGCAGATCAGCCCGCTGGGCGCTTTGCAGTTGTAATTGGGCACGAAATACTCCGGCTTTCTTTTCCATGGTAGAGGGGAAAGGGCCGACAAACCGGCTTTGTGGTGCCAGGGTGGCGGTCTGTTCCATATGTTCGCGCACCGCGCGCAGAAAGGCTTCTGCCCGTCCCTGCTTGCTGGCTTCTGCTTTTAACAGGGCCAGATGCTGAAAGGGGGGCAACTGAGTCAGACGGCGGGTTTCCAGTTCATCGCTGGCAAATGCACTGTAACCGTCGCAGACCAGCCGGGTGATGGCGGGGTGGTCTGCATGAAATGTCTGCATCACTACCCGGCCTGGTTTATCTGCTCGGCCCGCTCGCCCTGCAACCTGCTCAATCAGCTGGGCGGTTCGTTCCATACCACGAAAATCAGCACTGAACAGGCCGCCATCGGCATTCAGGATGGCGACCAGGGTGACATCTGGAAAATGGTGGCCTTTGGCCAGCATCTGGGTACCGACAAGGATACAGGGGTTGCCGGTGTGTACCTGCTGCATGATCTTTTCCAGTGCGTCTTTGCGGGCGGTACTGTCGCGGTCAACCCGTAATACCGGGTAATCCGGGAAACGCTGTTCCAGTGTCTGTTCGGTACGTTCAGTGCCGCTGCCCACCGCTTTCATCTCATTGCTTCCACACTCCGGGCAGCGTGCCGGGATTGGCCTTTGGTTGTCACAGTGGTGGCAGTGCAGGTGTGGCGGTTTCATATGCAGGGTCATGTGGGCATCGCAGCGACGGCAGTCAGCGATGTGGCCGCAGCTCTGACAGCTCAGACTGGGTGCAAAGCCGCGTCGGTTGATAAACACCAGTACCTGGTTGCCCTGTTGCAGGGTATCGGCGATCTGTCGGGTCAGTGCTGTGGACAGACCATCGCTCAGCGCGGCCTGACGGATGTCGAGCAACTCAAATGCAGGCGGTTTGGCGTTACCGGCCCGGTGGGTCAGTTTCAGGTGGTGATAACGGCCGCTGAGGGCATTATGCAGGCTTTCCAGTGCCGGGGTTGCGGTGCCCAGCAATACAGGAATCTGTTCACGATGAGCGCGGGCGATGGCCAGATCCCGCGCGGAATAACGAAAGCCATCCTGCTGTTTGAACGATGCGTCGTGTTCTTCGTCGATGATCAGTATGCCGGGGTGCTTCAGCGCGGTGAACAGGGCGGAGCGGGTACCAATTACAATCGGCACCAGGCCGTCACGTGCTTTCAGCCAGGCATCCAGCCGCTGACGGTCTGTCATGCCCGAGTGCAGTGCCACCACCGGACAGTTAAAGCGTGCCTTGAAGCGGCTGACGGTCTGTGGTGTCAGGCCAATTTCGGGTACCAGTACCAGCGCCTGTCTGCCTGCTTTCAGAGTGGCTTCGATAATCTGCAGATAGACCTCGGTTTTACCAGAACCGGTTACCCCTTCCAGCAGAAAGGGCTGAAACCCTTGCGCTGAAGTCACCGCCGTAACGGCCGCCTGTTGCTGGTTGTTCAGTGACAGTGCCGGTTCACGGAGCAGCCGGGTGCTATTGTCTGCTGGATGGCCGGGCAGGTGACTGACGGGGATGTACTCAAAGGCTTCAACAAGCCCTTTTTCCGCCAGTGCTTTGAGTGCCTGGCTATCGCCTCCTTCAGCGCGGATCGCATCGCTGCTCAGGCCGCCACTGTGGCCGGGGCCGGTCTGTTGTGCCAGTACAATGGCCAGTGTTTCACGCTGGCGTTTTGCCCGTGAGGACAGGGCGTCCAGGCTGGCCTGTGCGGTGGCACGCCACAGGGTGGCGTGGGCATACTGGCAGGGTGCACCTTTGCGTAGCAGTACCGGTAATGCCTGGTGCAGCGCATCGCCTTCCGGATGGTGATAATAGCCTGCTGCCCAGCGGGCCAGTTTGAACAGGTGGTCTGGCAGCGGGGGCGTCTGGTCCAGTATTTCCAGTGCGGCTTTCAGCTTATAGCCAGCTATATCACTGTGCTGATCAGTTTCGATCAGCAGGCCGATCAGCTCGCGGTTGCCGAAAGGCACCCGCACCCGTACGCCCGCCTGTAATGCTGGCAGGCCGTCAATGTCCATGCCTTCAGGTGGCAGGTAATCAAACAGACGACGCAACGGAGTTGGCAGAGCCAGACGCAATACAGACATGGAAACCTTGTAGCAGCTATATAAAGGAAAGAGGAGGCGCAGAATAAGGAAAGCTATCGTACTGGTGCAAGTGTAATGATTGCGTCTGGATGGTGAGAAGTATCATGCGGATACCCGGTTTATGAAAATGTGTGTCCTGACTTTCCTTGCTGAGGGTGGTCGCCGGGTTGGCTATATTGCAGCCAGTGAGGGCGGCATGTATAATCCGCCGCCTGCTCTATATACCATCGGCCAAGGCCGTATTTTAAACCTCCGTGCGGTATCTGGAGTACGGGTATCTTCGGGATACGGTAACCAGATGGCGGCACAATGTGAGAGAAAGAAAATGAAAGCTGATATCCATCCGAATTACGTAGAACTGACGGCAAAGTGTTCTTGTGGTAACACCGTTGTGACCAAGTCCACTCTGGGTAAAGATATGCACCTGGACGTATGTTCTGCATGCCACCCGTTCTACACTGGTAAGCAGAAAGAAGCCACTTCCGGCGGCCGTGTTGACCGTTTCAACAAGCGTTTCGGTGCTCGCTCTCTCAAGAAGTAAGCGATGCCGTTTGCGCACACTCGAAAAGCACCCTTTCAGGGTGCTTTTGTGTTTCTGGCGTCGGGTGTTCTGTTTTCCGCTGTTTTTCTTTTCCTTCTTTTCATTCTTTTTCTTTCACTCCCAGCCATTGCTGCGTTGCCTGCTGACTGTCAGCCACCAGGAATATCACAGACCGTTCATGTACGTACTGTTTTTGATGGTGACACCGTACTGCTTAAAGATGGCCGACGGGTCAGGTTGCTGGGAATCAATACTCCGGAACTGGGCCGCAAAGGCCGCCCTGATCAGCCGTTTGCCCATGCCGCAGGCCAGCTCCTTGAGCGTTTGATTGCTGGGCAGTCACTGCGGCTGACGACTGGCGCACGTCGTCATAACCGCTATGGTCGTGTGCTGGCGCATTTGCAGCTGCCCGATGGTCGCTTGCTGTCCCGCCAGTTATTGCTACAAGGGCTGGGCTGGCATGTCGAATTAGCACCGGTTACTGGTATTGAGCGCTGTCTGGCGGCGGCTGAGGCGCGGGCGCGGCACACCGAAGAGGGGCTCTGGTCTGATAATAGAGGTTGGCGAGCTGTCAGTACCCTGCGCGAGGGGGATGGTGGTTTTATGGTACTGCGTGGTCGGGTAAGTCTGGCCAGACACAGTGGCAAAACCAGCTGGCTGGAGCTTGATCAGCGTTTGGCGGTGCGCATTTCTTCCACTGTTGTACAGCAGTTGAGCGTGTCGGGCATAGCCGGATTGCAGGGTAAACGAGTTGAAGTGCGAGGCTGGGTGGTTGACCGCCAGCAGCGCGGCCGTCGTCTGTATGCCGGTTACCGACGCTGGTTGTTATCTTTGCAGGTGCCAGTGATGCTGCGGGTGCTCGACTGAGCCGTTCCTTCCTGCATGCTTTTTCTGGTGCGTAGCGCATGCTATCTGGTGATGGAATAACCGCTGTACTGGTGACTTTTATGCGACTGACGCCTTTTTACGGCTGGCGCTGCTGACTGGATCAGAAACCGTATTTTGGGCTGCCCGAGCCTGCGCTGGCGGGCTTTCAGGCCGTGCCTGCTCGGTTGTGGGGTATACCCCTTTTATATATGATGGCAAGCTCGTCTTTTGTTAACAAAGGAACCTGCACGGTTCCCAACCTTTGGAACAGCAGCCATGTCTGAAGATATGAAACAAGCCGCCCTCGATTATCACGAGTTCCCACGTCCGGGTAAGATCAGCGTTGAGCTGTCTACACCGGCCGAAAGTGCCCGTGATCTGGCCCTGGCCTACAGCCCGGGTGTTGCCGAGCCGGTGCGTGAAATTGCCAAGGATCCGGAAAATGCCTACCGCTACACGGCCAAAGGCAATCTGGTAGCAGTTATCTCTAACGGTTCTGCAATTCTGGGTCTGGGCGACCTGGGCCCACTGGCGTCCAAGCCAGTGATGGAAGGTAAATCACTGCTGTTCAAGAAGTTTGCAGGTCTGGATTCTATTGATATCGAAGTGGACGCTGAAAGCCCACAGGCTTTCATCGACACCGTGGCGCGTATCGCTGACACCTTCGGCGGTATCAACCTGGAAGATATCAAGGCACCAGAGTGTTTTGAAATTGAGCGCGCTCTGATCGAGCGTTGCAGCATCCCGGTTTTCCATGATGATCAGCACGGTACTGCGATTGTTACCGCTGCGGGCATGATCAATGCCCTGGAAATCGCCGGTAAAGAACTGTCCGAAGCCAGCATTGTATGCCTGGGCGCGGGCGCAGCAGCTAATGCCTGTATGAAGCTGCTGATCAATATGGGCGCGAAAGTAGAAAACATCTACATGCTGGACCGCAAGGGTGTGATCCACTCTGGTCGTGAAGACCTGACACCGGAAAAAGCAGCTTTCGCTACAGAAACAGACAAGCGCACTCTGGATGATGCTATCGACGGTGCTGACGTATTCGTTGGCCTGTCTGGTCCGAACCTGCTGGCTGCTGAACAGCTGGCCAAGATGGCACCAAACCCGATCGTTTTTGCCTGTGCAAACCCTGATCCGGAGATTCGTCCGGAACTGGCTAATGAAACCCGTGATGATGTCATCATGGCGACAGGCCGTTCTGACTTCCCGAACCAGGTAAACAATGTACTGGGCTTCCCGTTCATCTTCCGTGGTGCAATGGACGTACGTGCTACTGCAATCAATGAAGAGATGAAAATGGCAGCGGTGCGCGCCATCGCGGAGCTGGCGAAAGAGCCAGTAACCGATGAAGTACTGACTGCTTACGCGCTGGACTCGCTGGAGTTTGGTCCGGGTTACATCATTCCGAAGCCAACCGATTCCCGTCTGCTGAAAGCGGTAGCTTCTGCTGTTGCTCAGGCTGCAATCGACACTGGCGTCGCTAAACTGCCAATGCCGGAAAACTACCTGGGCTGAGCCCTGTCCGGTTGAAGGTATTGCGGTAACCCGTTGGTGGCCGTGACCCATTAAAAAACCGGCTGCCCCTTATGGGGCAGCCGGTTTTTTATGCCGGTTAGAAATCGGGGGCAGCTTGCTTCAGAGTTTGAAACGACGTACCAAGCTGTCCAGTTCTCCGGCCAGATTCCCCAGTTCATGGGCAACGCTGTTCAGTTGCTCGGCGCGCTCCGACGTGCAGGCGGTGGTTTCGGTGATGTTGAGCATGCTCTGCTCTACACTGCTGGCCATCTGGCTTTGCTCGGTGACCGAGTCCACTACTTCATGGTTCATGTTGTTGATGGAACGTACCTCTTCTGCAATCTGGTGCAGGGCTTCGGATGAGCGCTGGACGTGTTCTACGCCATCTTCTGCGCTCTGTAATGCCTGGTCCATCACCTGTACCGCATCACGGGCATCATTCTGCAGCGTTTCGATAATCGAGTTGATCTCTTCGGTGGAGTTGTGGGTGCGGCTGGCCAGGGTGCGTACCTCATCGGCAACCACGGCAAAGCCTCGACCCTGCTCACCGGCGCGGGCCGCCTCGATAGCCGCATTCAGTGCCAGCAGGTTGGTCTGCTCAGCAATTTTCTGAATCACTTCCAGCACTGTGCCGACGTTCTGACTCTGATCGTCCAGTCGCCGGATAACAGCGGTTGCATCCTCAATATTCTGTTTCATGGTATCCATGGAGCGGATCGCATCGCTGGTGACAGCGTTGCCTTGCATGCTGTCTTCCAGTGCCTGATTGGAAACGCTGACCGTGCTTTCAGCGCTTTTCTGTACGCTTTGTGTTGCCCCTTCCATCTGACTGATGGCGGCGGCAATGTTGCTGCTCTGTTCTTTCTGCGCGGCGACCGCTTCGTTGGACATGCGGGCAATGCCATCAATCTGTGTCGATGAGGCTCCCAGCCTGTGAATACTGTCAGTTACCTGGGTCAGGCTGGTCTGGAAGGCATCCAGCATGGAATTAAAGGCACTGGCCATGGTGCCAATTTCGTCTTTGGTATGGACATCAACGCGCTGGCTCAGGTCAGAGTCGCGTTCAATGGTTGCAATGGTGCGGCTCAGACGATTGATCGGTTTAACCACCAGTTTACGTAACAGGAAGCTGATCAGCAGCGAACCGGCGATGATCAGCGCCAGTTCGATCAGAGCAACATTGCGCAGGTTGGTGCTGATCTGGGCATCCAGTGCTTCAAATGAGTAGGTGACCCGCACTGCACCAAGAATAGTGCCTTCGCTGACCGGGTGGCAGGTCAGGCAGTTGGTACCCTTGTATTCGGTCAGCCCCTTCATCGGCACAATCACCGTCAGACGATGGCCCTGTTCATCATCAATTTCTTCAATAATATGCTCACCGGCCATGGCACGACGATCAAGGTCGTCACGTATGACCGCGTCAGGCAGACCAGGGCCATACATATTGGAAACGGCATCACCACGAATGATACGTGCTTCGAGAATGCCATCCGTTTCTTCCAGCTTGTGTTGCAGCGTCTGGCGGTTGGCCATGGCGCCACTGAGCATCAGCATGTTGATACTGTCGAAATAGGAATCTGCGGTGTTAAGAGTGCTGGTGCGGGCAACCTGCTGGGCCAGTGTGGTCTCACTGTGATGGATCGCGCTCAGGGAGCTGATCAGAATCATGATGAAGACCGCTGCCAACGAAAGGTTGACTTTCGTCTGTATGGAAAGAGAGGTCATTTACTAAGCCTGCTGTGTGAACTGACGGAAACAAGTGTAGTTATTTTTATGATCGTGCAATGTATTACGGCTGGAACTTGCGCTGAAAGGCACTGTTTTCAGTAATTTTCTCAGACTGTTCCGTTTATCTGCTTAACGCTCTTATCGTCCGAAATACATACTTCCTTAGACCCATACTATATATCTTGAATAAATATTCGTCTTCTGCGCGGGTCAATAAATAACAAATTTCTGGGTATCAATAGATCAGGTGGCGGAAAGTGACCCGAATGGCAGGGCTGGTCGGGTGGAAATTCACCCGGATGTGGGATGTTAAGCAGAGAGTAAGAGCTGCTTTTGTTGTTAACTCTTTGATATGTAAAGTATTTTTTTGATTGGTCTGTTGTTTGCTTTGTACAGGATAATCCCGTCTTGCTGCTGTCAGGGTGGGGCATAACAACAAATTTTATAGCAAGTGATAGATTCCAGGAGAAACCTTATGCGTGTTCTGACTGCTGCTGCCGCCACGCTGGCACTGACCTTTGGTGCTCAGTTTGCATCTGCTGCCCCTGTTGAGATCAAATTTTCCCATGTTGTTTCCGAAAATACGCCAAAAGGACAGATGGCCAACCGTTTCAAGCAGCTGGTGGAAGAGCGCCTTCCTGGCAAGGTTGAGGTGAAGGTTTACCCGAACTCTCAGCTGTTTGGTGATAACAAGGTCCTGGAAGCGATGATGCTGGGCGATGTACAGATGGCAGCACCTTCTCTGTCCAAATTCCAGAAATATACCAAATCACTGCAGGTATTTGATCTGCCATTCCTGTTCAGGGATATGGCAGCCGTTGAACGTTTCCAGCAGGGTGAGCATGGTCAGAAGTTGCTGGGCTCCCTGAAGAAAAAAGGCCTGGTAGGGCTGGGCTATCTGCACAATGGTATGAAACAGATGTCCGGCTATGCGCCAATTCGCACACCAGCGGATGCCCGAGGCAAGAAATTCCGCATTATGACGTCTGATGTACTGCAGGCGCAGTTTGAAGCAGTGGATGCGGTGCCACTGAAAAAACCATTCTCTGAAGTATTCACCCTGTTGCAGACCCGTGCCATCGACGGTGCTGAGAATCCATGGTCAAACCTGTACACCAAGAAGTTCTTCGAAGTACAGCCGTACATCACTGAAACCAACCACGGCCTGCTGGACTACATGGTGGTAACGTCCGCTGAGTTCTGGCTGGAGCTGGATGATGATCTGCGCGTTGAGGTTAAAAAAGCACTGGATGAAGCCATCGTGTACGGCAACCAGGTTGCAGCGGAAAAATCGCAGGCTGACAAGCAGGCGATCATCGACTCAAAACGTTCCAGAGTGATAGAAATCACCGATGCTGAGCGTCAGCAGTGGGTTAAAGCGATGAAACCGGTATGGAAAGAGTTTGAAGATGAGATCGGTAAAGAGCTGATCGAAGCTGCGGTTGCTGCCAACAAGTAATAAAGCTGGTTCACCCGCTCGTCTGTCGCCCGCCCTGACTGCGACAGTGCGAGAATCGGCGGGCCAACCCAACCCGCCACCCCCGGGGTCTCTCCGATACCGCAGCCTGGCTGCGTCACCCGGGTAACGGAGAGACCCTACCCTCGACCTGCCTGAATTTGTGTTCTGCCGTGCGGTTTGACTGCAGCGGTACAGGCGCTGCTGTGCCTGTTTGCGTAAGCACAGCTTGCAGTGAGCACGGCGTGCCGTGAATACAGCTTGCTATGAATACGGCTTGCTATGAATACAGATAGCACGCTGAGGTGTTGCAGATCGGGGCTGATCTATGGGGCAAGTCTATAAAAATCGTGCGGAGCTCTGAGCTATGCGGAAATTGATCAACAACCTTGAAGAAGGCTTTATCAGCCTGCTGCTGGTTGCCATGACCCTGCTGGTATTTGCTGAAGTGATTGCTCGCTTTGTTTTCAGTGCGGGCATTCACTGGGCACAGGAAGTCACCTTGCTGATGGCTGCCTGGTTTGTCCTCTTTGGTGCATCTTATGGCATCAAAGTTGGTTCTCACATCGGTGTTGATGTGTTTGTAAAGATGTTGCCCAAAGAAGCAACCCGTTTTTTTACCCTGCTGGCGATTGCGCTTTGCCTGTTTTATTGCGGCCTGTTTCTGTACGGTTCCTGGATCTATCTGGGCAAGATGATGAAATACGGTATCGAGCTGGAAGATCTGCCCGTGCCGAAGTGGATTCCGATGTCGGTACTGATGATCGGTTTTGGTTTGCTGGTAGTGCGTTTCCTGCAATTGGGGTGGAGTGTGCTTAACCGTCAGGCGGACGGTTTTCACCTTGCCGATGAAGCCAAAGAATCGATGGAACTGGCAGACGAGCTGAAAGATGCGGTTGATCAGGCGGCTGATCGCCATAGTGCGGATACAGACAGCAAGCCAGGCGCTGATGATAAGGGGGTTAAATAATGACTATCGCCGTACTCTTCATCACCCTGTTCGGCTGCATGCTGATGGGCATGCCGATTGCGATTGCGCTGGGCCTGTCCTCCGTGACGACAATCATGCTGTTCTCCAGTGATTCGCTGGGGTCGGTGGCACTGAAACTGTTTGAAGCCACCTCTGAACACTACACGCTGTTGGCGATTCCGTTCTTTATTCTGTCTTCCGCTTTTCTGTCGACCGGCGGTGTTGCCAAGCGACTGATCAACTTTGCCGTTGACAGTATCGGCCATGTCCGTGGTGGCCTGGCGATGGCATCGGTAATGGCCTGTATGCTGTTTGCGGCGGTGTCTGGTTCTTCTCCAGCGACGGTTGCTGCAATTGGCACCATTGTTATCGCCGGTATGGTGCGTTCCGGTTATCCACAGTCCTTTGCGGCGGGTGTGATTGCCAATGCCGGTACGCTGGGCATTCTGATCCCACCGTCCATTGTGATGCTGGTGTATGCTGCTGCGACAGATGTATCTGCATCGCGCATGTTTATGGCCGGCTTTATTCCGGGCCTGATGATGGGTGGCCTGCTGATGCTGGCGATCTACATCGTCGCGCGTGTCAAAGGCTTGCCTGCTCGTCCATTTCCTGGCTGGAGCCAGCTGGCGCGTTCCGGTCTGGTGGCGCTGGGTGGTCTGATGCTGATCTTCATTGTGCTGGGCTCTATCTACGGAGGCGTGGCTTCGCCAACAGAAGCGGCGGCTGTGGCTGCGGTCTATGGTTACCTGATTGCAGTGATGGGCTACCGTGATATTGGCCCGATGAAGGGTGTCGCCTGGCGTAATGATGGCGAAGCTCTGGCGGCAGCAGCTGGTCGTAACGCATTACAGATGTTGCTGGCTGTGCCTGAATCATTTTCTCACCCGGAAGTACGTAAAACAGTGCTCGATGCTGCCAAGGTATCCATGATGCTGCTGTTTATTATCGCCAATGCGATGCTGTTCGCCCACGTACTGACCACTGAACGCATTCCACACACCATTGCGGAAACCATTATTCAATGGGGGCTGCCAGCCTGGGGCTTCCTGATTGTGGTGAACATCTTGCTGCTGATCGCCGGTAACTTTATGGAGCCATCAGCTATTCTGCTGATTATGGCACCGATTCTGTTCCCGATTGCCATGCAGCTGGGGATCGACCCGATTCATCTGGGCATCATCATGGTGGTGAATATGGAGATCGGCATGCTGACACCACCGGTGGGGCTGAATCTGTTTGTAACCGCGGGCATTACCGGCCAGAACATGGTGTGGGTGATTAAAGCCTGTCTGCCATGGCTGGGCCTGCTGCTGTTCTTCCTGATGCTGATTACCTATATCCCGCAGATCTCTCTGTTTCTGCCGGAATATATTGATCAGCTTAACGGTTACTGATCTTTGCCAGATTCCGGGCTGCCATCGGGCGGCCCGCCTTTTTTACTCAGAGGCCTTCTGTCGTTCTGTCCTCTGTCCCGGCACCCGTTCAGGGTGCTTTTTTTTGTCCGTTTTTTCTGACTGGCCAGTGGCCAGCAGAGGGCGTTATCCTGTGTTTTATGGTAGGGCATCAAGCCTGATGCCCGTTGTACATTGTTGTGTCTGCCATGGTGGCTGCTGAATGACGCAGAGAGAGGGAGTCAGAGTTGAAATGGATGCCTGTCAATAGCTGAAAACTATGGCAATATTAGTCGCCAAGCTGGCGGGGCAGAGTGTTTGCTCTGGTTTTCTGAGTACGGGTTTTCTGTGCTCATCTGGAGGGTATATATTTGATCAGGCATCTGAGTATCCGGCGCAAACTGATTGTGCTGGTGGGCGTTATCATGACCGGCACGATTCTGGCGGTCTGGCTGGCACTGCAGGCCTTTCACCAGGATATGCTGGCCGATAAACGTCTTCAGCTGACCGATGTAACCCGGCTGATGGTCAATGAGCTGGGAGGACTGTATCGTTCTGATCTCAGTGCAGAGGCGCAACTGGCCCAGGCACGCGATATGATCCATAACTCCCGTTATGGCGATAATGATTACTTTTTTCTGCATAACCGTAGTGGTGTGCTGGTTGCGCACCCGGTACGAAAAGACCTCGAAGGTCAGAACCAGCTGACGCTGCAGGATACCGATGGCCGCTATATTGTCCGTGACATGATCGCTGGCATTGAGAAAGATGGCGCACTGTTCTGGACTTTCAAATGGCCTCGGCCGGGTGAAAATCAGCCACGACCCAAGCTTGGTTATGCCATGGCCATCCCGGATACGGATCTGATTGTTGGTACGGGCCTGTACCTAGATGCGCTGGACCAGGCATATAAGCAGCGTCTGATGACCACCGGCACCTGGCTGGCAGCCTTGTTGCTGGCGGTCAGTGTTGTTGCATTGCTGATTGCTCGCAGTATCAGCCGACCAATCATTGCCCTGTCCCGACAGATGAAACGGCTGGCGCGAGGTGACCTGCAGCAGACCATCGTTGCGGCGGAGCGCAAGGATGAAATTGGCACCATGGCGCGTTCTGTGCGCAGCTTTCAGTACCAGGCGGTTGAAAATAAGCGCTTGCAGTTCATGCAGGAGCAGACCCGTTTCAAAAATGATTTTGACCCGGTAACCCAGCTACCTAACCGGCAGGCGCTTAATGATGCCATTGATCGCGAAGTGACACGTCAGGCGGTATGCCCTGAAGGGTTCTCGGTGATCTGCTTCCGGTTGGGCAACATCCATCAGCTGACAATGGCCCATGGTGAGCAGACCCGCGACAAAATGCTGGTATTTCTTATTCGCCGTCTGTTTACGGCCCTTAACGTGGGAGATGTACTGTCACGTATTGCTGAGGATGCGTTCTGTCTGTTGTTGCCAACGGTAACCACCGAAGAAGAACTGACCCGCCTCCGGGAAGAACTGATGCGCAACATTATTCAGCCTATTGATAAGCTGGAGATTGATGGCGAGGTGGTGCTGGATTGTTATCTGGGTACTACCACCTATCCGAATAATGGTGATCAGGGCTTTCAGCTGTTGGGCCAGGCGGAGATTGCTGCCAACGCTGCAATGCAGGCCCGCCAGACCTGGGTAGCTTTTGAAACGCTGGATCAGGAAACCCATGACCCCCATGCCGTGCTCTGGCGTGAACTGCAGGAAGCCATTGAGGAAGATCAGTTCCGGCTGATGATCCAGCCAATTTATGACCTGAAAACGGAAACCATTGTCAGTGCTGAAGTCCTGTTACGCTGGCGTCACCCCACCCGTGGTTTCGTTAACCCGATGAGCTTTATCCCGCAGGCAGAGCAGAACGGTATGATCAGCCGCATTGACCGCTGGGTGCTGGAAGCCGTTGCCAAGCAGTTGAAAGCCTGGCTCGATGAGGGTGAGGCGCTGCCGCGTTTTGCGGTCAATATTTCCGGTATCAGTTTCCTGCGTTATGACATGCCGGAGCTGGCCCAGTCGATTTTTGAACAATATCTGGTACCGATGAAATACCTTGAACTGGAGCTGACCGAGGGGGTGTTGATTGATGAATTCAGTACGGTGCGTGATCAGATGGACCGCGCCCGGGCCATGGGTGCTACGGTAGCGATTGACGATTTTGGTACGGGCTATTCCTCCATCAGCCGTATCCGTAACCTGTCGATTGACAAGGTTAAGATTGACCGTGCGTTTGTTAATGATATTGAAAGCAGCCGTCAGGACCTCAAACTGGTGGAAGCGATTGTGCATATGAGTCATGGTCTTGATCTGACCGTTGTTGCAGAAGGGGTAGAAACCCGCTCACAGCTGGAAATTCTGGGTCGGGCACAGTGTGATCTGATACAGGGTTACCTGCTGAATCGACCGCTGCCGCCGGAAGAGTTCCTACAACAGTTGCAGGAAAATCGTAACCGCGATGGTGCAACCAGCCCCGGCCCGCGTGATGATACGCTCAGTGGTCTGTCGGTCGACTGATAAGCTTTCACTCTCCTGGGCGTGGCTGACTGAAGGGTAGACCGAATGGTTCAGTTCACCGCTGTGGTGCCGGTATCAGCTGTGGCATAATGCCCGTTTCTGCTTTGCTGATGCCGGACTGCCTTTCTATGCGCATACCCCGTTTCTATCAGCCCGGTGATCTGCAACCGGGCCATACTTTCCCCCTCTCTGATGAGGTTGTTCAGCATGTTGTCCGCGCGCTGCGTATGCGGGTGGGTGATGTGCTGGAACTGTTCAATGGTGATGGCCACAACTACCGTGCCTGCCTGACTCAGGTGGAGAAACGCCGTGCCCATGTGATGATCGAGTCAGTCAGTATCACTGCGGTTGAATCACCGTTGCTGGTGCATATCGGTCAGAGTGTATCCCGTGGTGAGCGTATGGATTATGCGGTACAGAAAGCAACGGAAACCGGTATGGCCGAGCTGACACCGCTGTTGTCAGAACGCTGTGAGGTAAAACTTGATGCGCAACGCCAGGCGAAACGCCAGCAGCACTGGCAGCAGGTTGTGGTCAGTGCCTGTGAGCAGTCTGGTCGTGCTGTTGTACCGGTAATTAATGGCTTCCAGTCACTGGACGACTGGTGCGCCGGTGTTGATGCTGAACTGAAATTCGTGCTGCATCATCACAGTGCTGCCCCGCTGGGGGCTTATGAAACCCCACAGTCTGTTGCATTGTTGATCGGCCCTGAAGGTGGTTTGACCGAAGCAGAGGTTGAGCGGGCCATGGGCCATGGTTTCCAGCCGCTGGCACTGGGGCCCAGAGTGATGCGTACTGAAACTGCCCCGGTCGCGGCGCAGGCAGTGATGCATTATCTGTGGGGTGATCTGGGCTGACTCAGGCTGCCTGCAAGCAACACAATTTTACTTTGAGGATCTTCTGTGAGCGTGAAAATTGGCGTGGTGATGGACCCGATTGAATCCATCAGTTATTACAAGGACAGTACCCTGGCAATGATGTGGGCCGCTCAGCGCAAAGGCTGGCAGATCTTCTACATGGAGCAGCACAGTCTGTTCCTGCGTGATGGTGTGGTGCATGGCCGCATGGCACCGATTACTGTGGCGATGGACCCGGAAAACTGGTTTGACCGTGGTGAATACAGTGATACACCACTGAAAGAGCTGGATGTGATCCTCAATCGTGTTGATCCGCCATTCAATAATGAATTCCTCTACACCACCCAGTTACTGGCGCTGGCTGAGCGTGATGGGGTGCTGGTTACCAACAACACTCAGGCGGTACGCAACTTTAATGAGAAGCTGTTTGCTACCCATTTTGCCCAGTGTACACCACCGGTGCTGGTGACCCGCAATGAAGACCAGCTGCGTGCTTTCCATGCTGAACATGGTGATGTGATCTTCAAGCCACTGGATGGCATGGGCGGCAGTTCTATCTACCGTATTGGTGCCGACGGCCTCAATCTGGGGGTGATTATCGAAACCCTGACCCAGTTTGGCAGCCAGATGATCATGGCGCAGAAATATATTCCTGAGATTGTCCACGGCGACAAGCGTATTCTGCTGGTGGATGGTGAGCCCGTACCTTATGCACTGGCTCGTATCCCTCAGGGTGGCGAAACCCGTGGTAACCTGGCGGCGGGTGGCCGTGCGGAAGGCCGAGAGATGAGCGAGCGGGACCGCTGGATTGTCAGCCAGGTGCAGCCTGCTATCAAGGAAGCCGGCCTGCTGTTTGTCGGGCTGGATGTCATTGGTGACTATCTGACCGAGATTAACGTCACCTGCCCGACCTGCATTCGTCAGCTGGATGAACAGTTCGGGCTTGATATTGCCATGCAGCTGATGGACGCTATTGAGCGCCGTCTGGCGGCCTGAGACGGAGACTGACTGATCATGGACAGCGTTATCGACAGGCCGGTCAGTGACCGTTTCGGCTTTACACTGTTCATGGCCATTGCGGTACATGCAATGGCCATTCTGGGCATCGCCTTTACCAGTGTTCCGGCGCTCAAGCCAGTCTCAACACTGGAGATAACCCTGTCCCAGTATCAGAGCCGTGAAGTACCGGATAATGCTGATTTTATTGCCCCTACCAATCAGCTGGGCAGTGGCAGTGAAGAACAGAAACACCTGCCTGCCGTGCGCCAGCATTCGGAGTTGCAGGCAGCGGAGCCGGTTGAGCTGGCCGCCCAGTGGACGGCTACCGAGCAACCTTCTGCCGAGCCGACGCCACCAGAGCCGGTAACCCGTGAGCTGGCGGCTGAACCGGAGCGCTCACCGGAAAAGTCCAGTGCTGGTGGTGCAAAAGTAATTACCACTGTGGCAGTCAGTGAACAGCAGCAGGCTGATAAGCAGCAGCATGACCGTGCGTTCGCGCCGCCACGCCCGGATGGTGGTGCAACGTCGTTGCTCAGCCGCAGCCTGGAAATGGCCAGTCTGCAGGCCCAGATCGATGCCACCGAAGAGTGGCTGGCCAAACAGCCACGGGTGCGTCGATTAACCTCTGCCACCACCAAAGCCCGTGAAGACGCGGCTTATCTGGACAGCTGGCGGCGCAAAATCGAGGCGGTGGGTAACCTCAACTATCCTGAAGAAGCGCGACAGGGCAGGACATACGGTCAGCTGCGGTTGCTGGTAGCCTTGCAACCTGATGGGTCAGTCAAAGAGATCAGCGTCCTGAGTTCATCCGGGCATCGGGTGCTGGATGATGCTGCGATTCGCATTGTACGTATGGCTGCGCCGTTTTCGCCGTTTCCACCGCAGATGCGCCGTACCACTGACGTACTGGAAATCATCCGTACCTGGAAGTTTGAGCAGCGCACCCGCGTGTTCTGAGGCTGCTTGTGCGGTCTCAATGCCAGTACCCTGAATGCCTGTACCCTGAGTTTGTAAATCGTTAAACCCTACAGTCGAGGTTCTTTGCCATGTCCCAGTACAGCAGTTTGCGCGGTCACTTCCTGATTGCCATGCCACACATGCAGGACCCGCTGTTTGCCAGCAGTCTGAGTTATATCTGCGAGCATGATGAAGAGGGGGCCATGGGTGTGATTATTAACCGCCCACTGGATTTCGATCTGCCATCATTATTCAGTCATCTGGATATTGATGCGGATAATCCGGCTCAGGGCCCTGTGTATGGCGGTGGGCCGGTGGCCCGTGAGCGCGGTTTTATTCTGCACCGCCAGCGTATGGATCAGCACTGGGCTTCTACGGTAAGCATTGGTGAAGGCCTCTGTCTGACCTCTTCGCTGGATATTCTGGAAGCGATGGCCCATGGGGAGGGGCCTGAACGTGACGAAGTGATTGTTGCACTGGGTTATGCTGGCTGGGGGCCGGGCCAGCTGGATGCTGAAATCCTGCGTAATGACTGGTTAAGTTGCCCGGCAGATCTGGATATAATGTTCGCCACACCGGCTGAGCAACGTCTGCAGGCGGCGGCAACGTCCCTTGGTGTTGATCTCAGTCTGCTGACCGCCCATAGCGGCACGGCCTGAAGTACCTGGATGTCCGGGTAGTCTGAAGGTCGGAAACATTTCACAAGCTGGACTTTTCATGACTGATTACGCCCAGATCCTGGCCTTTGACTTTGGCACGGGACGCATCGGCATAGCTGCAGGTCACGTACTGACCGGCACGGCCAGCCCGTTGCCACCCCTGAATGCCCGCGACGGTATACCCGACTGGTCGCTGATCGATAAAGTTATTGCCGAATGGTCCCCTGATGCACTGGTGGTGGGTATTCCGCTTAATATGGATGGCACCATCAGTGAGATGGCCCGACGGGCCCGCAAGTTTGCCAACCGGCTGCACGAGCGCAGTAAAGTCCCCTGTTTTCTGATTGATGAACGCTTATCTACCGCTGAAGCAAAAGAGATTCATTTTGCCCGTGGCGGTAGCAACGATTTCAGAAAAGAGTCTGTGGACGGCATCGCCGCGCAGCTTATTGTTGAAAGCTGGTTTGGAACTGACCAGCGTATTCCCAGCCACACCCGACTGGAGGATCTCTATGAGCTCGGGAACTCTTAGCGTTGACGCCCTGCTGGATAAAATGGGCACAGATCTGCAGGCGCTGATCAGCCAGCGTCAGATTGAAGACCCGCTGATGATCGGTATTCGTACTGGCGGTGTCTGGCTGGCACAGCGGCTGCATTGCAAGCTGGGTCTGCAAAGCCCGCTGGGGGAGATGGACATCTCCTTCTACCGTGATGATTTCACCCAGGTGGGTATTAACCCCAAAGTGAAACCGACCCGGCTGCCCTGCGACACTGAAGGTCGTCATATCCTGCTGGTGGACGATGTGATCATGAGTGGTCGCACCATCCGCGCTGCCCTGAACGAGATTTTTGACTACGGCCGCCCGGCGTCGGTGAGCCTGATTACACTGCTGGATCTGCAACGCCGTCAGTTGCCGATTCAGGCCGATGTAACCGGGGGCACGCTGGCACTGGGGCCGGATCAGCAGGTAAAACTGCTGGGCCCTGAACCACTGTCGCTGGAAATCAGTCAACGTACCTGATCGGGAATCCTGATGTTTGAACCTGTAGATGCTAACCGTATTCAGCTGAATGCCCAGGGCCAGCTGAAGCACTTCCTGTCCACTGAAGGACTGAGCCGCGAACTACTGACCGAAATTCTGGATACCGCAGAATCTTTTCTTGATGTCGGTGACCGTCAGGTGAAGAAGTTACCGCTGCTGCGCGGTACTACCGTGGCGAATCTGTTCTTTGAAAACAGTACCCGTACCCTGTCGACCTTTGAACTGGCCGCTAAACGGCTGTCGGCGGACGTACTGAACCTCAATATCAGTACCTCATCCACCACCAAGGGCGAGTCACTGCGTGATACGTTGATGACCCTGCATGCCATGCACGCCGATATGTTTGTGGTGCGTCACTCTGATAGCGGTGCGGCGCATTATATTGCCGAGCATGTAACGCCAGATGTTGCTGTTATCAATGCCGGAGATGGCCGTCATGCTCACCCGACCCAGGCGATGCTGGATATGCTGACTATCCGCCGCCACAAGGGCGATTTCAGCAAACTGACCTGCGCCATCGTCGGTGACATCCTGCATTCCCGTGTTGCCCGCTCTCAGATTCACGCTCTGCGCACGCTGGGTGTGGCTGAAGTACGGGTAATTGGCCCGCAAACGCTGCTGCCGCGTCATATCGAAGCGATGGGTGTCATGGTTTACACCAATATGAACGAGGGCCTGAAAGATGTAGATGTGGTGATGATGCTACGCCTGCAGAAGGAGCGCATGAACAGTGCGCTGCTGCCATCCGAGTCTGAGTTCTACAAACTCTACGGTCTGACTGAAGAGAAACTGGCGATTGCCAAACCGGATGCAGTGGTGCTGCATCCTGGCCCGATCAACCGCGGTGTTGAGATCGAAACCTCGGTGGCCGATGGCCCGCGCTCGCTGATTCTTGATCAGGTGACTAACGGCCTGGCGGTGCGTATGGCCGTGATGTCCATGGCGGTCAGTGGTCAGGTGCAGGAGAAGCAGGAACGACAGATGAACGGAGAGAACGCATGAGTCTGGTAATTCAGGGTGGCCGTATTATCGACCCGGCCAACGGTATTGATCAGCAGGCAGACCTCTATGTTCAGGATGGTCGTATCGCTGCAATAGGTAGTGCGCCGCAGGGCTTTGAAGCTGAACAGCAGATTGATGCCAGTGGCCAGATTGTGGTGCCTGGGCTGATTGATCTGTGTGCCCATGTGCGTGAGCCCGGTTATACCCAGAAAGGCACCATCGCTTCCGAAACGGCAGCAGCTGCAGCGGGTGGTATTACTACGCTGGTAACGCCACCGGATTGTAGACCGATTGTGGACACCCCGGCGGTGGCAGAACTGATTCTTGACCGCGCTGAAGCGGCGGGTAACGCCCGTGTATTGCCAATGGGTGCGTTAACTCAGGGGCTAAATGGTGAGCAGCTGGCACCGATGCACGCGCTGCATAGCTCCGGCTGTGTAGCGTTCACCAATATGCGTGAGCCAGTCAGCAATTCGCTGACACTGATGCGTGCACTGGAATATGCTGCTACCCATGATCTGCTGGTGCAGTTCCAGCCGCAGGATAATACGCTGGTGGGTAAGGGCTGTATGCACGATGACACCACCAGTTCCCGGCTGGGTCTGGACGGCATTTCGGAAGCGGCAGAAACGGTGGAAGTGGCCCGCTGTCTGTTGCTGGTTGAACAGACCGGCGTGCGGGCGCATTTTGGTCAGCTGACCTGTCTGCGTTCGGTGAAGATGGTGCAGGGTTCCCGTGACCGTGGCCTGCCGGTGACCTGTGATGTAGCCATTCATCATTTCTTCCTGACTGATGAGAATGTCAGTGGCTTCGATAGCAATTTCCATGTCATACCGCCTCTGCGCAGTCAGCTTGACCGTGCAGGCCTGCGTCAGGCATTGCTGGCCAATGAGATCCAGGCGATCTGCTCTGATCACCAGCCGCATGAAGCGGCGGCCAAACAGGCACCGTTTGCCTCAACAGAGCCTGGCATTGCTGGTCTGGAGACTCTGTTGCCACTGGCCTTACTGCTGGTTGAGCAGGGGATGGCTGATTTGCCACAGATTATCGAGAAGCTGACCGCAGGCCCGGCAAAAATTCTGGGACAGCAGGAGATTGGTAATCTGAGTGTAGGTAGTGAAGCGGACATCTGTATTTTTGATCCGCAAGCCACCTGGGTGTTGAGTGATGATAATTGTCAATCTGCGGGCCGTAATACGCCCTTTATGGGGCTGGAGTTGAAAGGCCAGGTTGTGGCAACTCTGCTGGCAGGTCAGCCGGTATACCAGACTGTAGTCGCATAAAGCTGATATATTGCTCCGGGTCTGCAGTGGGCTCGGGGCATTTGTCGGCTGATTAAATGAGGTGTGATGGGCAAAAATCCTCACTATCTGTTCATACCATCGTTTGTATTGTACGCAATTTATACTACTATTGTTCAGTCTCTGAACATTTACACCATATTCATTCAGGCGTATAACCCTTTAGTACAGTCTATAGTAAATTTTTTAGCATAAGGATGTTGGTATGAATTTTGGTACATATTATTAGTTACAACTTTAGACTGGGTTAATGTGTTTTAGATGAAATGATCATTTATTAATAATTTCCCTGTAAGAAACTATTAATGGTCTCAGGTCATGGAAAAAGTAACGCTTTTAATATAACAAGGCTTGTGGCTTTAAGAGGTTTATTATATTTACTGTATTGTTGGTTATACGATTGTATTTATATTTTTTGACGGCTCATATAAGTTTTTGTCTGTATTTTTTATTCATTTAAGCGTTATGGGCTAGTTCTTAAATGAATGCTTGTTCTTAAGAAAAGGAAATTCCCGTGAATAACAATCTCCCTTCCAGTGCCCCAAAAAATAACCTCCCCGCAGAAGAAGAGTCATCTTCTGTAGATACTTCTACTTCTATAACAGTGCCTGCGGAAACAGATACAGTTGTACCCCCTGTATCAGATGCTGTGACACCCGGGCAGGATTCACAGCTGACTGACCCGGCAGCGCCTGGGACAGAAGCATCTCAGGAGACAGCGGAGGACGCTGACACTCCAGCCTCAGATATGGCTGAACCTGCCGGGGAAGCTGACACTCCAGCCTCAGATACGGCAGAGCCTGCCGGGGAGACTGGCACTCCAGCCTCAGATACGGCTGAACCTGCCGGGGACGCTGAAACTCCTGCTTCAGATACTGACACGCCTGTAGAAGAAACCACAGATGAAACGGATGCTGTGGTTACTGAAGATGCTGCACAGCAGGATAATGTGGTGGTGTCTGATGAAGCTGAGCAGGGGGATGAACTGTCTGTCAGTCAGGATAGTGATATCGATTGGGAAAACTCATACACCCCCCCTGATCCAGCTGATGCTGGTGGCTCGCAGCAGCATATAGGCACTGATGGTGATGATACGCTGAACGCCTGGAATGATTACTATGGCCATTTTGAGTTTGATGGCAAAGCTGGTGACGATGAAATCATCTGTATGTTTGGTGACGATAAGAGCCATTCCATACATTTTGGCTATGGCTATGACAATGATACGGTGCGGTACAGTTCTAAGGGCGACACCATTATTATGGGGCCTGGCATTACTGCGGCCGACTTACAGCTTGAAGCAGGTGCGTTTGGTAATACCGTTATCTCGTTGCTGAGAGATGGGGTACTGACGGGTGATACGCTTACCCTGGTAGAGGTTAACCTGAACGATGACGCAGGCCATCGCGTTGTTTTTGAGGACGGTACAGCGCTGACCGTACGGCAGTTAATGATTGGCACCAACCCTGAGTGGCTACAGCATACCGGTACTGAAGGTGCTGACACCCTGGTTGGTGATCTGACCAAGCGTAATGAATTTAACGGCGGTGCTGGCGATGATACGTTCAAAGGCACGATTAACGCTGACCGTTATATTTTCAACCGCGGTGATGGTAATGACAGCATTGATGATGTGTGGTCAGTTAATGGTGATGTTGATGGCCTGACGGATACCATCGTCTTTGGTGAAGGTATCAGTCTTTCCGATATTCGCATTACACAGGCAAGCAAGCGTTCTCCCGATCTCACCATCCATGTGCTGGAAAATGGTGAAGAGAGCGGGGACTCTATTTTCATAACATCAGTTGCAAAACTGTCTAATCCCGAACGTCAGACACTAGAGTTTGCTGATGGAACTAAAGTCGTCCTGCAGGATATACCTGTGACTGTACAGGGGACGGACAATACTGAAGCGTTGTACGGATACGTTGACCGTTTCAATGGCTTTCACGGTGGCCAGGGGGATGACACCCTCTATACCGACGGTAGTAAAGCAAATATTTATTTTGGCTACGGCGATGGCAAGGATGTTGTCGACAAGATGACGGCTGATAGTGCCATCGTTATGGCGGATGGCATTTCCCTTGAGGACATCAGGTGTTCCTGGAAAACAGATGGCTCTTTGCGTGGGCCATTGCTGGAACTGTTCCGTGATGGTGAGGCAACGGGCGATAGTGTGCTGTTGTATGCCTTGAAAGAAGATACGTTGACATCACAGTCTGTAGTGTTTTCTGATGGCTCAAAAATAACTGTTTCTGATCTTCTGGACCTGAAACTGAATCACGAAGTCGGGCTGGTCGGCACGGCAGGTGATGACAAGCTGGAAGGTCAGGCGGGTACAGGTCAGATCTTCAAAGGCGGTGCGGGTAATGATGTCCTGCTGGGTAAAGAGCTGGCTGATACCTATGTCTTCAACCGTGGTGATGGCCATGATGTGATCCTGGATAACGGTACCGGTGCAGCAGCAGGTACGATTGACATAATCCAGTTTGGTGAAGGTATCAGCCGTGATGATCTGCGTCTGATTCCAAGTGATCACCATAGTACCAGTGTTGAGCTGCAGATCCTGCAAAATGGTGAGCCAAGTGGTGATAGCCTGTCGCTGCGTTATGGGCTGCAGAATAACCTTGCGATTGAACAGCTGCGTTTTAATGATGACAGTGTTATGTCGTTTGCTGAGCTGCTGCTGGAGGTTCGCGGTACTGACGCTGACGATACACTGACCGGTGTATATAGCCACCAGAATCTGATGGTTGGCGGTGCGGGTAATGACACCTTTGAACTGGTCGCTGGTGCCGCTCAGATTCAGCTGGGTTACGGTAGTGATCATGACACTGTGACCAACATGGGTGCAGATGATGTGATTCGTCTGGACGAAGGTGTAACTGCCAGCGATGTACGTGTATTTGCTGCCTCTACGGGTGTGGTTGTCGAGCTGTTACAGGGCTCTGCACCGTCAGGTGACAGCCTGACGCTGGCCGGTATGTCTGTCGACGCATTGGATGGTCAGACGTTGCGTTTTGCTGATGGTGCTGAGGCTACCCTGGCCGCCCACATGGCAGCAGCAGGGGATAATGAAACGTATGTTGGCACAACTGGCCATGACGTACTGGAAGCTGAAGCTGGCGAAGATGCTGAGTTCCATGGCGGCAAAGGCGACGATGACCTGCTGGGTAAAGATGGTGCTGACCGCTATGTCTTTAACCGTGGTGATGGCCATGACTCCATTCTGGATAATGGCACCGGCGCCGCAGCCGGTACGGTGGATACCATTGTTCTGGGTGTAGGTATCAGTCGCGATGACCTGCGTCTGGTTGCCAGTGATCACCATAGTACCAGTGTTGAGTTACAGGTGCTGCAGAACGGCGAGCCTGGCACAGATCGCCTGACGCTGAAATATGGTTTGCAGAATGCGCTGAGCATTGAACAGCTGCAGTTCAGCGATGGTACTACCATGAGCTTTGATGAGTTGCGGCTCGAAGTGCGTGGTACAGCGGGCGATGACACGCTTGAGGGAGTGTATGGCCACAAAAACCTGATGGTTGGTGGTGCGGGCGACGATACGCTGAAACTGGCGGTTGGTGCTAACGAAGTTCAGCTTACCTATGGCGGTGGTAACGATACGGTTATCAACAGCCGCTTTGGCGATGATGTTGTGCTGGGTGATGGTATCACTGAACAGGATCTTCGCCTGTTTACCAGCGGGGCTGGGGTTGTTATTGAGCTGCTGCAGGCGGGTCGTCCATCCGGTGACAGCATCACGCTGTCTGGTAACAACCTGGCATCACTGGGTGATCAGAAGCTGATTTTTGCCGATGGCACTGAGTTGCTGGTTAAAGAGCGTCTGCAAGCTGATCTCGCGCAGCCTGTACTGCAGGGAACGGACGGTAATGATGAACTGAAAGCTCAGTCAGGTCAGGATACCGAGTTCCGTGGTGGTACCGGTGATGACACCCTGTTGGGTAAAAATGGTGCTGACCGTTATGTTTTCAATCGTGGTGACGGTCATGACTCCATCATCGACAATGGCACTGGGTCTGCGGCTGGTACTCTGGACACCATCGTACTGGGTGAAGGTATCAGTCGTGAAGATCTGCGTCTGGTGGCAAGTGATCACCACAGCACCAGTGCAGAGTTGCAGATTCTGCAAGATGGCGAACCGACAGCAGACCGCCTGACGTTGAAATACGGGCTGCAGAATGCGCTGGCTATTGAGCAGCTTGAATTCAGTGATGGCTCAACCCTGAGTATGGATGAACTATTACTGGAAGTGCATGGGACGGATGCGGCCGAAACCCTGACCGGTGTGTATGGTCACCAGAACCTGGTAATCAGTGGCGGCGGTGATGACCGTATTGAGCTGGCGCTTGGAGCGAACCTTGTTCAGTTTGGCTATGGCAGTGGTAAGGATACCGTCATTAACAGCCGCTTTAGCGACGATGTGAAGCTGGATGCTGATATTACTTCTCAGGATTTGCAGCTGTTTGTTAACGCCAGCGGTGTTGTGATTGAGCTGTTACGTGATGGTGTAGCGACGGGTGACCGTCTGACGCTGGCTGATAACAGACTGGAATCACTGGGTGATCAGAAGCTGATCTTTGCTGATGGTACCGAAATTACAGTTCGGGACCGCCTGCAGGATAATAGCGGTTACGCCATTTACGAAGGTACTGACGGTAATGACCTGCTGCGCGCTGCTGCGCGTGAAAATGCCGAGTTCCGTGGTGGTGCTGGTGATGATGACTTGCTGGGTAACAGTGGTGCTGACCGTTATGTCTTTAATCGTGGTGATGGCCATGACCGGATTCTTGATAATGGTACAGCCGCTGCGACAGGTACTGTCGACACCCTGATTCTGGGTGAAGGCATTGAACGTAGCGATCTGCGGCTGGTTGGCAGCAGCCATCACAGTACCAGTGTCGAGCTACAGGTACTGGAAAATGGTCAGCCAGGTAGTGATCGTCTGACAATCAAATATGGTTTGCAGAACAACCTTGCCATTGAGCAGTTACAGTTCAGCGATGGCTCCACCATGCGCTTTGATGATCTGCCACTGGAAATTCATGGTACTGACGGTGATGACACCCTGACGGGTGTTTATGGCCACACTAACCTGATGGTGGGTGGTGCTGGTAACGATACGTTTGAACTGGTGTACGGCGAGCATGATGTTCAGCTGGGCTATGGTAGTGGCCAGGATACCGTGCATAACAGTTACACAGGTGATGATATTCGTCTGGATGAAGGTATTACCGCTGCAGATGTCAAAGTGTCTGTCGACTACACCGGCGTTGTGATTGAACTGCTACAGGCTGGACAGCCTTCCGGAGACAGTCTGACCCTGTCAGGGGTTGTGCTGGCAACACTGGGTAATCAGAAACTGCTGTTTGCTGATGGCACTGAATCTACGGTGAAAGCGCAACTTCTGCAAAGTGCGGGTCGCCAGGTATTTGAAGGTACCAGCGGCGATGATCTGCTTGAATCTGATGCCGGTTACAACGCTGAATTCCGTGGTGGTGAAGGGAATGACACCCTGGTGGGCCAGGAAGGTTCTGATCATTACATCTTCAACCGCGGCGATGGCCATGACCAGATCCTGGATGTGGGCATTGGTGCTGAAGCCGGTACGGTTGATAGCATTATATTCGGTGCCGGTATCAGCGCGGGTGATCTGCGACTGGTACCAAGCGACCAGCATAGCACAAGCGTGGAATTGCAGATTCTGCAGGATGGTCAGCTGACGGGCGATCGCCTGACACTGAAGTATGGATTGCAGAGTAATATGGCAATTGAGCAGCTGCAGTTCAGTGATGGCTCCACCATGAACTTTGCTGATCTGCCACTGGAAATTCATGGTACCAGCGGCAATGACACCCTCAGCGGTGTATTTGGCCAGAAAAACCTGATGGTTGGCGGTGCCGGTGATGATGTGCTGGAGCTGGCCCTGGGCGATAATGATGTGCAGTTTGGCTATGGCAGTGGTAATGACACTGTCCGTAACAGTCATATGGGCGATGATATTGTGCTCGATGAAGGCATCAGTACTGCTGATCTGCGCTTTGCCGAGACTGATGCCGGTATCGTCATCACATTGCTGCAGGACGGTACCGCATCGGGTGACAGCGTGACACTGGTTGGTGCAACCCAGGCAACGCTGGGTGACCAGGCACTGCGCTTTGCCGATGGCACTGAAGTGAGTGTACATGACGCATTGCTGGCAGGCCCGCCGATTGAATGGACTGTACAGCAGGGTACAGATGGGGCTGACCTGCTGACCGGTGTCGCTGATGCACACAATGAATTCCGCGGTGGTCTGGGCGATGACACCCTGACGGGCAGTAATATGGCTGATCGCTATATCTATAATCGTGGTGATGGTGCCGATACCCTGACGGCCTTCAGTACAGACGGTTCTGAAAGTGATCGTATTGTTTTTGGTGAGGGTATTTCCTTCGAAGATCTGCAGCTGTTTCAGCGTTCTGAGTATGATGAAACATGGGACTATTACAGGACTTTCTTGCAGCTCAACGTTCTGAATAAGGGTGAATATACCGGTGATCAGCTGGCACTGAAAGGCACCACCCGTCCTGGTGATGGAGGCCTTGAAGTACTTGAATTTGCCGATGGCTCCACGGTTAATCTGCAGGATATGTACCTTAAGGTTGGTGATCTCAAGTATCATGAGTGGGGACGGCCATCGTCAACCGGAAATGCTATTGGCTACAACTACGAGTTTGATACCGGTGCCGGTGATGACATCATTCACCTGGTTGATGGACATCACAAGGTTCATTTCGGCTATGGCCATGATCAGGATTTCCTGGAGAAGTTGAAATCTGATCAGATGGTTACCATCATCATAGATGAAGGGATCGCGCTGGAAGATATCAAGCCTTACTACAGTGTTGGATTTGGTACTATCAGTCTCAAGCTGATGCAGGGCGGCGAATTGACGGGTGATAATCTTCAATTCAGTCAAGCTCACGGAGCAGATGACTGGACTGTGCAGTTGGGAGATGGCACAGAGTTGACCGTAAGAGAACTGTTTGAGCGTTATGATCAGCAGACCGAAGCAATCAGTAAAACAGGTACTGATGGTGAAGATAGGCTGGATGTCGGCAATGGTGTTGCTGGCATCTTTGAAGGCGGGAAGGGCGACGACTTCCTGACGGCTGAGTGGCGGTCTGATACGTATATTTTCAATCGCGGTGACGGCCATGATTCGATCCTTGATGTGGATCTTGGCAATATTGCGGGGGCACAGGATGTTATCTCCTTTGGTGATGGCATCACTCAGGCCGATATCCGGGTGGTTGTATCCTCGAAATCTGAAAACGACTACGATATTCATGTGCTTGATAATGGCCAGCAGGTCAATGATACGTTGACTGTTCTCAGTGGCCTGTTCCGTAAGGATGACAGCAAAATTGAGCAGTTGCAGTTCAGTGATGGCACAACGATTGATATGCTGGATCTGATCGGCCAGGGGCTGCCAACCGAGATCGTCTGATCAGCTACCGGGTCTGTGCTGATTGACCAGGCCCGGTTTCGCACATTGCTCAGCACAGCTAATCTCGTTGAAGCGATAAAAAACCGCAACCCGGAGGCTGCGGTTTTTTTGTGTCTGAAATCGTCCAGATTGAACGTCAGTCGTCAGTGCCCTTACAGACCTGCACCTGCGCGCAGGGCTTCTACCTTATCGGTGCGCTCCCATGTAAAAGCGGTAAAGGTGTCGTCACCTGCAGTCATCTCGAATGGGTCGCGACCGAAGTGGCCGTAGGCTGCTGTGGCCTGGTACATCGGGTGCAGCAGGTCCAGCATGGTGGTGATGGCGTGTGGACGCAGGTCGAAGTTGTCGCGAACCAGCTGGATGATCTTGTCATCGGAGATCTTGCCAGTGCCGAAGGTGTTGATAGATACGGAGGTTGGCTCCGCTACACCGATGGCGTAGGACACCTGAATTTCACAACGATCCGCCAGACCAGCAGCAACTACGTTCTTCGCCACGTAACGGCCCGCGTAGGCAGCGGAACGGTCTACCTTGGATGGGTCCTTACCGGAGAAAGCCCCACCACCGTGGCGAGCCATGCCGCCGTAGGTGTCTACAATGATCTTACGGCCGGTCAGACCACAGTCACCCACCGGGCCACCGATAACGAAGTTGCCAGTCGGGTTGATGTGGAACTTGGTATCTTTGGTGATCCATTCAGCCGGGATAACGTGCTTGACGATCAGCTCCATCACCGCTTCACGCAGGTCAGACTGAGAGACATCCGGGTTATGCTGGGTGGACAATACCAGTGCATCTACCGCAACCGGCTTGCCGTTTTCGTAACGGAAGGTCAGCTGAGATTTGGCATCCGGGCGCAGCCATGGCAGTACGCCGGTTTTACGTGCTTCAGCCTGACGCTCTACCAGACGGTGAGAGTAGGTGATTGGCGCTGGCATCAGTACGTCGGTTTCGTTAGAGGCGTAACCGAACATCAGGCCCTGATCACCGGCACCCTGATCTTCAGGTTTGGCACGGTCGACGCCCTGGGCAATATCGACAGACTGTTTACCGATGATGTTGATCACACCACAGGTTTCGCCGTCATAACCAACATCGGAAGAGGTGTAACCGATGTCACAGATCACTTTACGCACCAGCGCTTCCAGATCCACCCAGGCGGAAGTGCTGATTTCACCGGAGACTACAGCAACACCGGTTTTTACCAGTGTTTCACAGGCTACACGGGCGTATTTGTCTTCGGCGATGATGGCATCCAGCACCGCGTCAGAGATCTGGTCGGCAATCTTGTCCGGGTGTCCTTCGGACACGGACTCGGAGGTGAATAAGCTGTATTCGCTCATTGTTGCTTGACCCTAATAGAAAGATAAAAGAAACAGCAGCGGCCTGGCCCGGTGTCAGGAATGGCTGTCCATGCCGTTACCGAACGCGATCATTCTGGTGGACCTGCTGTATGAAAAAACAACGGCGCATTGTACAACCCTTGGCAGGGGAATACATGGGGGGATTGCTGGCAGAAGTGAAACTTTTCCATGGCTGGCTGAATATCACTCATTTTTACCTCATTTCACCGCATTTCGTTTGAAGCCGGGGGCTATCCAGGGGAAAATTGCGGCCGCTTATCCGGGCATCCCATGGAGAGGGACACCAGGTAAAGAGAACTGGCGGAGTAATCAGTCGCTTTTCATGGAATGTCCGGTGATCTGACCTTCTTCTTTGTTATTCAGAATTTGGGCGCTGCCCAGGAGATATTGAATGTCCTCTCGTAGAGAACTTGCTAATGCGATCCGTGCACTGAGCATGGATGCCGTTCAGAAAGCGAAGTCCGGCCATCCGGGTGCGCCAATGGGTATGGCAGATATCGCAGAGGTGCTGTGGAACGATTTCATGTCCCACAACCCGAGCAACCCGCAGTGGTTTGACCGTGACCGTTTCGTACTGTCTAACGGCCATGGTTCCATGCTGATCTACTCCCTGCTGCACCTGAGTGGTTACGACGTATCCATCGAGGACATCAAAAGCTTCCGTCAGCTGCATGCGAAAACAGCGGGCCACCCTGAGTATGGCTACTGCCCTGGCGTTGAAACCACAACGGGCCCACTGGGTCAGGGCATTACCAACGCGGTTGGTTTTGCCGTTGCCGAAAAAGCGCTGGCCGCACAGTTCAACCGTGATGGCCACGAGATCATCGACCACAACACCTACGTATTCATGGGTGATGGCTGCATGATGGAAGGTGTGTCCCACGAAGCCTGCTCACTGGCCGGTACGCTGGGTCTGGGTAAACTGATCGCGTTCTGGGATGACAACGGTATCTCCATCGACGGTGAAGTAGAAGGCTGGTACACCGACGATAATATCAAGCGTTTCGAGTCTTACGGCTGGCAGGTGATCCCGAACATCGACGGCCACAACCCGGATCAGATCCGTGACGCGATTGAGCAGGCCAAAGCCAACACAGAACAGCCTGCGCTGATCTGCTGTAAAACCATCATCGGCTTCGGTTCTCCGAACAAAGAAGGTAAGGAAGACTGTCACGGCGCGCCACTGGGTGATGACGAGATTGCACTGACCCGTGAGCGCCTGGGCTGGAACCACGGTTCCTTTGAAATCCCGGCAGATATTTATGCAGACTGGGATGCCAAAGATGCTGGTGTAGCGGCTGAGAACGAGTGGAACGAGCGTCTGTTGACCTACCGCACCGTTTACCCTGAGCTGGCTGATGAACTGCTGCGCCGTATCTCTGGTGAACTGCCAGCGGATTTCTCTGACAAAGCGGATGCCTACATCGCTGAAGTGGCTGAGAAGGGCGACACAATCGCCTCCCGTAAAGCTTCGCAGAACGCTATCAACGCCTACGCGCCAATGCTGCCAGAGCTGCTGGGCGGTTCCGCTGATCTGGCCGGTTCCAACCTGACACTGTGGTCGGGCGCTAAAGGTATTTCCAAAGACGACGCATCTGGCAATTACCTGTTCTACGGCGTACGTGAGTTCGGCATGTCCGCGATCATGAACGGTATCGCCCTGCACGGTGGTTTCGTACCATACGGTGCAACCTTCCTGGTATTCATGGAGTACGCCCGTAACGCGCTGCGTATGGCGGCACTGATGAAGCAGCGTGCCATCCACGTTTATACCCACGACTCCATCGGTCTGGGTGAAGATGGCCCGACGCACCAGCCAATCGAGCAGGTAGCTAACCTGCGTCACACGCCGAACATGAGCACATGGCGTCCATGTGATGCGGTTGAATCCGCCGTGGCATGGAAAGCAGCGCTGGAGCGCGCTGACGGCCCGACCTCCATGGTGTTCTCCCGTCAGAATCTGCCACACCAGCCACGTACCGCTGAGCAGATCGCCAACATCCAGCGCGGTGGTTACATTCTGCGTGATACTGATGGTCAGCCGGATGCGATTCTGATTGCCACCGGTTCTGAAGTCGGTCTGGCGATGGATGCGGCTGAAGCACTGGCGGCAGATGGCGTGAAGGCGCGTGTTGTGTCCATGCCTGAAACTGGCCTGTTCGACCAGCAGGATGCTGAATACCGTGAAGCGGTACTGCCATCTGCGGTGACGGCTCGTGTGGCGGTTGAAGCGTTGCAGGCGGACTTCTGGTACAAATACGTTGGCCTGAATGGTGCCATCGTCGGTATGACCACTTTCGGTGAATCTGCTCCGGCTGGCGAACTGTTCAAGTACTTCGGCTTTACCGTTGAAAATGTGGTTGAGAAGGTTAAGTCCGTTATCTGATAACGGCTGGCCCTGCATTATGTGGGGCACCTTCGCCCGTATCGCTTTTGGGTGATACGGGCCTGATTTTTTTGCGTGGGTTCTGCTGTTGCTCGGAGTGTTGTAAACGCGATGCGATTTAGAGTTGCCATTAACGGCTATGGCCGTATCGGACAGAGTGTTCTGAGGGCCGTTTATGAAAGCGGTTACCGTGAACTGTTTGAGATTGTGGCGCTGAACGAGTTGTCGGACATCGATACCGTCACCTACCTGACCCGTTATGACACCACCCATGGTCGTTTCCCGCTGCCGGTGGAGCATGACGGTAGCCATCTGCTGATTGATGGTGATCGTATTGCGGTATTGAACGAACCGGACCCGCGTAATCTGCCCTGGAAAGACCTCGGCGTTGATCTGGTACTGGAGTGTTCCGGTGCTTTTAAAGATCGCCATACCGCTGAGCTGCATCTGGCCCGTGGTGCCAGGCGTTTGCTGTTCTCCCAGCCTGCGACGGCTGATGTGGACAGCACGGTGGTATATGGTCTGAACCAGCACCTGCTGCAAGCCGACCATCGTATTGTGTCGGCGGCCTCCTGTACCACCAACTGCATTGTGCCGGTGCTGGATCTGCTGGATCGTGAACTGGGTATCCTGAACGGTGTAACCACTACCATTCACTCCGCCATGAATGATCAACCGGTGATCGACAGTTATCACCAGACTGACCTGCGCCTGACCCGCAGTGCGCTGCAATCCATTATCCCGGTCGATACCGGGCTGGATAAGGGCATTGATCGCCTGCTGCCGCATCTGGCGGGTAAATTCCAGTGTCTGCACCTGCGGGTGCCGACCATCAATGTGTCAGCGATGGATCTGTCGCTTAATGTACGCACTGCCACCGATGCACAAACGGTTAACCGCATTCTGCGTGATGCTGCCCATGGCCCGTTACAGGGGCTGCTGGGTTATACCGATGAACCCCATGCTTCGGTGGACTTCAACCGTGACCCTCGCTCTGGTGTGGTGGACGGTACCCAGACCCGCGTCAGCGAGGGCACGCTGATAAAACTGCTGGGCTGGTTTGATAATGAATGGGGTTTTGCCAACCGGATGCTGGATGTGGCTCGGCACTGGTTGATGCTGCCTTGATCTGCTGCTCAAGCCGTTGCTTGATAGCAAGCGCATCCGTAGCGAGACAAGGATGGCCTGCGTATTACAACGCCACAGGATCTGCAGTAAAGATCTGCCCGGGATTGAGAACTGGTTTTTAGAAGAGAGAACGACATGTCTGTATTGAAGATGATCGACCTGGATCTGGCTGGCAAACGCGTACTGATCCGTGAAGACCTGAACGTACCGGTAAAAGAGGGCAAAGTGACCTCTGATGCCCGTATCCGTGCTTCCCTGCCAACCATCAAACATGCACTGGAGTCCGGTGCCAAAGTGATGGTGATGTCTCACCTGGGTCGTCCGACTGAAGGCGAGTACGCTGAAGAGTTTTCTCTGCAGCCGGTTGCTGAGCACCTGGGTGGCCTGCTGGGCCGTGAAGTACCGCTGGTGAAAGACTGGGTTGACGGTGGCTTCGATGTTGCCGAAGGCGAACTGGTACTGCTGGAAAACGTGCGCTTCAACGCAGGCGAAAAGAAAGACAACGAAGCGCTGTCGCAGAAAATGGCAGCCCTGTGCGATGTCTACGTAATGGACGCATTCGGTACTGCACACCGCGCCCAGGCATCTACCCACGGTGTGGGCAAATTTGCGCCGGTGGCCTGTGCAGGCCCACTGCTGGCCGGTGAGCTGGACGCACTGGGCAAAGCACTGGACGCACCGGCTTCACCGCTGGCGGCGATCGTGGGTGGTTCCAAGGTCTCCACCAAGCTGGAAGTACTGAACGCTCTTTCCGACAAGGTTGACCAGCTGATCGTAGGCGGCGGTATTGCCAATACCTTCCTGGCGGCGGCTGGCAAGCCGGTTGGTAAGTCCCTGTGCGAACACGACCTGGTGCCGGTTGCGCAGGCGCTGATGAAAAAAGTTAACATCCCACTGCCGGTCGATGTGGTAACAGCTAAAGCGTTCTCTGCTGAAGCGGCAGCTGAAATCAAATCTGTGGACGATGTGGCAGACGACGACATGATCCTGGACATCGGCCCGCAGAGTGCCCAGGCACTGGCGGCGCTGCTGGAAAATGCCGGTACCATCATCTGGAATGGCCCGGTGGGCGTGTTCGAGTTTGACCAGTTTGGCGAAGGCACCCGTGCGATTTCCATGGCGATTGCGGCCAACGCCGGGTTCTCCATTGCTGGTGGTGGTGATACCCTGGCTGCGGTAGACAAGTACGACATCGCTGACAAGGTGTCCTACATCTCTACCGGTGGCGGTGCATTCCTGGAATTCGTTGAGGGCAAGGTACTGCCTGCCGTAGCGATGCTGGAAGCCCGCGCATAAGCGCAGATCTATTCAGGCCAGGCTGTGTTGTGCGGTCTGGCGACAAGACCCGTTTATAACGAACCCATGTGGTTCACAGGCTTCCCGGCCTGTCAGATAATTAAAGAAGGTGAACAGATGGCTCTGATCTCCATGCGACAGTTGCTGGATCACGCAGCTGAAAACAGCTATGGCATCCCGGCATTTAACGTCAACAACCTGGAACAGATGCGCGCCATTATGGAAGCGGCAGACAAAACCGACTCTCCAGTGATTGTTCAGGCGTCTGCCGGTGCCCGTAAATACGCAGGCTCCAACTTCCTGCGCCACATGATTCTGGCTGCTATTGCTGAATTCCCACATATTCCGGTATGTATGCACCAGGACCACGGCACCTCTCCGGCGGTATGTCAGCGCTCTATCGCGCTGGGCTTCTCTTCCGTAATGATGGACGGTTCCCTGCGTGAAGACGGTAAAACCCCGTCTGACTATGACTACAACGTTGACGTAACCCGTCGTACCGTAGAGATGGCACATGCCTGTGGTGTATCCGTAGAAGGTGAACTGGGTTGCCTGGGCTCGCTGGAAACTGGCCAGGCCGGTGAAGAAGACGGTATCGGTGCAGAAGGCACCCTGTCTCACGACCAGATGCTGACCGACCCGGAAGAAGCGAAAGACTTCGTTGAGAAAACCGGTGTGGATGCACTGGCAATCGCTTGTGGTACATCCCACGGCGCTTACAAGTTCACCCGTCCGCCAACGGGTGACATCCTGGCGATTGACCGCATCAAGGCGATCCACGATTCGATCCCGAACACGCACCTGGTTATGCACGGCTCCTCCTCCGTGCCGCAGGAATGGCTGGCGGTGATCAACGAGTTTGGTGGCGAAATTCCTGAAACCTACGGTGTGCCGGTTGAGCAGATCGTTGAAGGTATCAAACACGGGGTGCGTAAGGTCAACATCGACACTGACCTGCGCCTGGCCTCTACCGGTGCGGTACGTCGTTTCCTGGCGGAAAACCCGTCCGAATTTGACCCGCGTAAATTCCTGAAAGTTACCATGGATGCGATGAGCGAAATCTGTATTGCCCGCTATGAAGCGTTCGGCACGGCAGGCCAGGCCAGCAAGATCAACGCGATCTCACTGGAAGATATGGCATCCCAGTACGAAGCTGGCAAGCTGTAACAACGGCTCAGCCACGTTCGATAAAAACAGAAAAAGCGACCTGCGGGTCGCTTTTTTGTGCCCGAACATCGGGCGATTAAGTTCTGTGCTCAGAAAGTCATGTTCTGTGCTTAGAAAATCATGTTCAGCAGGCAATGCCCCGGGGTTAATGTGCGGCCAGTGCCGCTTTTACTGACTCTGCCAGTGTTATCGTTGGTCGACCGAGCAGTGCAGACAATGTTTTATTATTGTTTTCCAGCCAGCCGTTTGATGCGCCGGTCTCAGCATCGGCCAGTGCGCCTGCAAAGCCTGCTGGTAAGCCAATACCTTGCAGCATTTCGCTGAACCCGGTTTCGCTCATATTGTGGTAGCCCACTGCTTTACCACTCTGGCGAGCAATTTCGGCGGCGTATTCGGCCAGGGTAAAGCTGTTATCACCCGCCAGTTCATATACGTTGCCTGCCAGGCTTTGCGTACTGGTCAGGACAATGGCGGCGGCTTCTGCATAGTCAGCTCGGGCCGCGGTGGAGAAGCGGCCTTCACCGGCACAACCGGCTACTGCACCGTGCTCCAGTACAGCAGCAATCGACTGGGTGTAGTTTTCGGTATACCAGCCATTGCGCAAAATTACCGCTGGAATAGCAGACTCGGCGATCAATGCTTCCGTGGGTTTGTGTTCCTGAGCCAGTATCATCGGGGAGCTGTCTGCATTCAGAATACTGGTGTAAGCCAGCAGCTTCACGCCAGCAGCTTTTGCTGCGTCAATTACCGCGCGATGCTGAGGAACGCGCTGGCCCACTTCGCTTGAGGAAATCAGCAGCAATTTGCTGACGCCGTCGAATGCCGTCGTCAGAGTGTCTGGCTGGCTGTAGTCCGCTTTACGTACTTGTACACCCAGTGCCTTCAGGTTGTCTGCGCTTTCCGGGTTGCGTACTGCGGCAACAATTTCATTAGCGGGTACTGTGTTCAGCAATGCTTTAATTACCAGTCGGCCCAGCTGGCCGTTTGCGCCTGTAATTCCAATCATCGGTCTGACTCCTCGATAAATAACAGATGGCCGACTGTCATCGACAGTGGCTGTTGCGATGGAGCACAGTATGTAAAACAATCCATGTTCCGATTAGAGGGGCGAAATCAGATAGAGTGTTCCACTTATGAGTACAATTGAGGTGGCGCAGCTACGGGCACTGGCGGTGTTCGCACTGGTGATAGAAGGTGGCAGCTTTGCTGAAGCGGCGCGACGGCTCGGTAGCAGCCGGTCGCGAGTCAGTGAACAGATAGCTGCGCTGGAGCAGCAACTGGGGGTGCGACTGATACAGCGTTCAACCCGCAAACTGTCTGTAACCGCAGAGGGCAAAGCTGTGTATGAGCAGGCCCGTCTGCTACCGGATATTCTGACCGAAGTGGCGCGGGTTACGCAGCAGGAACAGCCCTGTGGCCGGGTATCGTTAACGGTGAATGTGGATGTTGGCATCAACCATCTGCTGCCGGTGCTGCGTGAGTTTGAGCAGCGTTATCCTGAAATTGAGCTGGATCTGATCCTGGATGATGAACGCCGTGATCTGATAGCAGAGCAGATTGATCTGAGTATCCGGGTGGGGATACCGCAGGACAGTTCGCTGATTGCACGGGTACTGCATCGGGAGGCACCGGCATTGTTTGCCAGCCGGGCCTATCTGCAACGGGCCGGGACACCGCAGACGATTGAGGCGCTGAACCATCACCACTGGGTTGATCTGAAACTGTCATCGGTGCCCCCCGTGATGAGTGTGCAGCACCTTTATCATCAGGGCGCAGTCGCTGAAACTGCACCTGTTTCGTTGCAGCCTGCTTTCAGCCATCGTTGTAACTCGCCGTTAATGGTGCAGCAGATGGTGCAGGCCGGGATGGGGATCGGTCTGTTATTACCTGCGACGGTACAGCCACAGCTGGCGGCGGGATTATTAGTGCCAGTTTGTCCTCAGTTACGGGGAAAAGAGCTGACCTTTGCCCTGGTGTACCCTTCGCGCCATCAGTTACCGTTACGTACCCGCTGCCTGGTGGAACACCTGCTGGCAGCGGAGCTGTTCTGAATTTTTGACATCTCGGGTACAACGCTGCGCACTGCTGAGCAGTCAGGCTGTACCTGTACGACCACTGCGTAATCGTTCTGCTATGCAGGCTTGTTACAATGGCGGGCCTTATTTCTACGGAGAGATTGATGAATAACCTGATCGTTTCTGCTCGCTGGGATCTGATAGAGCTGTTGAATGGCCAGACCATCAGGCTGGATCTGGAAGATGATCATGAATTTACCCTGGCAGCCAGTACCCTGGTAGCCCGTGAACGGCTGCAGGAAGAGATGTTCAATTGTGTGCTGCTTGATAGCAGTTCGCCCGGTGTTGATGCGCTGGCACTGATGGATGAACTGATCAGCAATGAGCGGCCAGAGTGGATATTGTTGCTGACCACCGCTGCAAATGAGTCCTACCTTGAAGCAGGTAAACGGGAGCGGGATGAGATGATTCGCTACGATGCCACGATTGCTGAGATCTTTGCCATGGTGGCTGACTTCCCGGATAACGGCTATTCAGGCACTCTGATTACCCCACAAACCTGATCTGATACGCCTTCCCCGTTTCGCAGATGCGTTAACATGGCCGTCAGCCAATACGCAATAAAACCGCCAGGGAGGTTTGGGTGTCTGTGTTTCTGATGGTGCAATTACTGGTGGTGGCAACCGCGCTACTGCTGTTTATGGCGTTACGCATGCTGAGCCACCCACCTGAGCACTGGTATCTGCTACGTCAGTTTCGTTTCAGTGTGCCTGTACAGCGGCTGGGCAGGGTGCTGATGGTTGCGACTGCCGGTTTTATGTTGCTGTGTGCTCAGGCGATACACCCTGATGCTGCGCCTGTGGTGGCGCTGATTCCCGGTACTGTTGCCGCGTTACTGGCGCTGGTGGCACTGCGGTTGTGTTATGACAGTGTCCGCCTGTATGACCATGGTATTGCCGGAATTTCACTGCTGGGTCTGCGTCGCCATATTGGCTGGGAGCAGATCCAGGCGGTCACCCTTAACCAGACGACTGAAGCACTTTGCCTGCAAGGCGCACAGGCCAGGCCCGTCTATCTGTCGGTTGATCTGTACTGGCCCCACACGCTGATTGGTTGCCTGCGTCAGCAACTGACCTGTGATAGCCGGGCGCTGGACCAATGGCATCAGGTGCCTGAAACACGCCGTAATTTTCATGAGCACCAACGCCGCCTGATTCGTTACTCGCCACTGGTCGCTTTGGCCGGGCTGGGGCTGGTGGCCGCTTGCCTGGTACAGGTATTGCCCCCGCTTCTGGCAGCGGTGCAGGTGATTATCAGTGGTGTGTTGCTGGGTTTACCCGCTGCGGCACAGGCGGCGACAGATGGCCGTCAGTTGCGTCTGCTGCAAAGTGCGCTGGCACAACTACTGTGCAGTTCAGCGGCGATGATGCTGATACAGAATCAGATGCAGGCAGATATAAACAGCTGGCAGGCGGCGTTATACGTTGGCTTGATGGTGGGGTGTGCTGGATTGCTGGTGGTGCTGGCCAGATTGCGTTACGGCGGGGCCAGAGCCTGAAGGGTGGAGATCACGGTTGCCTGTAAAGGTTGTCGCTAGCCGACGCCGTCATCTGTAAAAAACCGCCGAATATCGGCGGTTTTTTACGTTATGTGTTCTGATTACTGTCAGGCAGAGTCAGAACAGACGGCGGCAGCGCAGGGTGCCTTCAACTTCACGCAGTTTCTGTAGCGCCAGTTCAGATGTATCCGCTTCTACATCAATAACTACGTAACCGATCTTGTCGTTGGTCATCAGATACTGGCCAGAGATGTTGATGTTGTTTTCGGAGAACACGGTGTTGATGGCACTCAGTACGCCTGGTACGTTGCGGTGCAGGTGCAGCAGACGGTGGCAGTTCGGGTGCGCAGGCAGCGCAACTTCCGGGAAGTTGACGGAGGTGATGGAGGTGCCGTTATCGCTGTATTTAGTCAGTTTTTCGGCCACTTCGTAACCGATGTTTTCCTGTGCTTCCATGGTCGAGCCGCCCACGTGTGGGGTCAGGATCACATTGTCGAACTCACGCAGTGGCGAGATAAACTCGTCTTTATTGCTGCGTGGCTCGACCGGGAATACATCAATCGCTGCGCCCAGCAGCTTGCCGGATTTCAGCACATCACACAGCGCATCGATCTCAACCACGGTGCCACGGGCAGCGTTGATAAAGATAGAGCCTTCTTTCATCTGCGCGAACTGCTCCTGGCCCATCAGATCTTTGGTGGCGCCTGTTTCAGGTACATGCAGGCTGATCACATCGCACAGGCCCAGCAGCTCTGGCAGGGTGTCAATCTGGGTAGCGTTGCCCAGTGGCAGTTTGGTGACAACATCGTAGAAGTACACTTCCATACCCAGTGCTTCAGCCATGACGCTGAGCTGAGAACCGATGCTGCCGTAACCGACGATACCCAGCTTCTTACCGCGAATTTCGTAGGAGTTGGCTGCTGATTTCTGCCATACACCCCGGTGAGCCTTGGCATTCTTCTCTGCTACGCCGCGCAGCAGAATGATGGACTCGGCCAGCACCAGCTCGGCAACGGAACGGGTGTTGGAGTACGGTGCGTTGAAGACCGCAATACCACGCTCGGTGGCCGCTTGCAGGTCAACCTGGTTAGTACCGATACAGAAGCAGCCAACGGACACCAGCTTTTCAGCGGCATCAAATACTTTGGCAGTCAGCTGGGTACGGGAGCGGATACCAACGAAGTGAGCATCTTTGATGGACTCCAGCAGCTGTGCTTCCGGTAGAGCACTGGTGTGGAATTCAATGTTGGTGTAACCCTGTTTGTTGAAGGTGTCCACTGCAGACTGGTGTACGCCTTCCAGCAGCAGAATCTTGATTTTGCTCTTATCCAGGGATGTTGTCTGGCTCATCGTTACTCTGTCTCTGTTAGGAGATATGCCAGCCAGGGACACGGCGAAATACGCGCGACAAGATGCCCATAAGCCAGCATATCAGTGCAATCGGCTAAATTGAGGCGCGTAATGTTAGCACGCAGAATCGACAATGTGTCGGCTCGTTACCGCACTGCAGCGGAAATATATTCAGGGGATGTTGAGTGATATTCCGATAACGGCAGCAGAATGATGATGGGTTTCGACCAAAGTCCAGGGATTGGTGGTGTGGATCAGGGTGTGAGGTTATGGAGTGAACGGTCAGCGGCTCCGCTTTGTCAGGTGCGCAGCCGCTGTGATCAGGGCCTGATCAGCCGTAGTAGCACAGATATGCCGTGGTCTGCTCAACCTTAACGTCGAAGCTCTGGTTGGCATCAACGCGGAACTCGGTGCCCGCCGGGTAGCTCTCGAAGCTGTCGCTGCCTGGCAGCTTGATGATCAGCTCGCCGGATACCACTTTCATCAGCTCTTTTTCGCTGGTGCCGAAAGTGTACTCGCCAACGTCCATTACGCCTGCCGTAACACGGCCTTCGCTGTTTTCAAAACCGATGGATTTGACGCTGCCATCAAAGTATTCGTTTACGTTCATCTCTATTCACTCCTGCGCCGGGGCGCATATCTGCCAGTCTGGCTACTGCCGTTAAACTGGCTTGTTATTCACTTTTATTGAACTTGCCCATAGCCGCCATGACTGTTGAACAGGGCAATGATCTTAGCTGCCTGGCCTGCGGCTGGGAAGCTGTATTAGCTGGCAGCGGCAGCCTGTTCCAGCATAAAGTCGCGAAATGCCTGGTTGGCGGTGGACAGATAACCGTCACGGCGCCAGGCGATGGACAGATCCAGCGCGACAGGCTCGCTAAAGGGCAGAGTGACCAGATGATCATCGGGCTGGATCACCATTTCCAGCAGCGTCGAGATCCCGAAACCCTGCTGTACAATCGACTTGATCAATGGAATCAGATTGGTTTCAAAACCGATCTGCGGTGTCAGCTGGTGCTGGTCTGCCAGGCGTTCGACGATTTTGCGGTGGAAATAGCCCTCTTTGAACATCACCAGTTCCTGGCTGAAAAACTGCTCGACTGTCACCGAGTGCTGACCAGCAAAGGGGTGATCCTGCGCGACTGTTACCAGCATCTGGGTCTGTAGAAAGCTGCGTGCTTCCAGCGTCTCGGGTACAAACTCTGCCACGATAACGCTCAGATCCAGTTCTCCGGCTTCCAGCATCTGCTGCAATTGCCAGGTGCCACCCTCGATAACCGTCAGCTTCAGGCTCGGATAGTGATGGCGAAAGGCCATCAGTATCGGCGGAAAGAAGTAGGAACCCAGCATACTGGGAATACCGACGCGCACTTCACCACGGGTCAGCCCGCCCAGCTCAGCCATCTCCAGTGTGGCGTCATCCACCGCCTGCAATATTCGCCCGGCGTGTTCCAGCAGGCGCAGACCTTCGTCTGTCAGTCGTACCTGACGCTGGCTGCGCTGAAACAGTTGCAGGCCCAGCTGTTGTTCCAGCTTACGAATCGCCATGCTGATGGCAGGCTGGGCAATGTGCAGTTCTTCGGCGGCACGGGTAAAGCTCTGTAAGCGAGCGATGGTGTGAAAGTAGCGCAGCTGACGAATGTCCATGGTAGTGTCTGGGGCGTGTGATACGCCTTTTTAGCATAAGTGATGATTATCAATTTGATAATAATTATATATTTCTCTGATTTTAAATGAAGGTTCACAATGACCCTCAGTCGTGTTTACCAGCAACGTTGCCAAAATATTTTCGACAGTCGTTCAGCTGTATTCACCCTCGTATTTATGACGATCAAGTAAGCGATACCCCCCATGATTGAGCAGAACAGTGCCAGCTACTGGCGCGCCACCCTGGCCCTTTGCATTGGTTCCATCATTGTGTTTGCCAATGTCTATATCACTCAGCCATTACTGCCGATGCTGGCAGATGAGCTGTCGCTGAGTGCGCTGGAGTCGAGCCTGACGCTGACCTTGGCAACATTGACGCTGGGCCTGTCGCTGCTGTTCTATGGCCCATTGTCTGATTCGCTGGGGCGTCGCTGGATCATGTTGCTGACCATGGCCGGTGCGGTTGGTTGTACGGCGCTGCTCAGCCAGGTGGAAAGTTACTCCCAGTTGTTATTGCTGCGTGCATTGCAGGGGGTATTGCTGGGCGGCTTGCCTGCCATTGCGATTGCCTGGATGGGCGATGAGTTCAGCGCGAAAGCGATGACATCAGCGGTGGGCATCTACATTGCCGGTAATACGCTGGGGGGGCTGGGTGGACGGCTGGTTGGTGGTTTTGTCGGTGAATATCAGGGCTGGAACAGTGCGTTTGAAGTGATGTTTCTGATCAGCGTGGTGGGACTGGCGCTGTTTGCGCTGCTGTTGCCACGCTCCCGTGGTTTTAGCGCGCAACCGCTTGACCCTGGCCGTATGAGCCGGGCAATGCTCAACCACCTGCGTAACCCTCTGCTGCTGGCGGCTTACCTGATAGGTGGTTTTAACCTGTTTATCTTCGTTAATCAGTACAGCTACATCACCTTTGTACTGGCTGCACCACCCTGGAATCTGCCTGCCAGTATGCTGGGTCTGCTGTTTCTGACCTACCTCAGTGGCACCATCGGCTCGGCTTGTTGTGGTCAGCTGGCCAGCCGTTTCTCGCTGCCACAGTTGATGAGTGGCGGTATTGTGCTGTTGATGTTGGGCACTGTACTGACCCTGCTGCCCTGGCTGGAAACGATTATTGCCGGTTTCCTGATCAATGCCTTTGGCTTTTTCGTTACTCACTCCAGCGCCAGCAGCTGGGTTGGTCAGCATGCTGAAAGTGACCGCGCCAGTGCCAGCTCTCTCTACCTGGTGTTCTACTACCTGGGTTCCAGCACGGGTGGTTTCTATCTGGCACCGTTCTGGCAGGCCTCCGGCTGGAGTGGTGTGGTAGTCGGTTCTCTGCTGGTACTGAGTCTGACATTTGCTGTCAGTCTGTGGCTGTGGAAGGGACAGGCGTCACAGCGTCTGGCCATCTGAATCTGTTACCATCGCTGCCATCATGACAAAGCCCCGCTCTGAGCGGGGCGCAGCCAGAGGTGAGCCAGATGGTATATCAGCATCAGACCCCGGACGGTCAGTTATTTGACTGGCCGCTGGGTAAAGTCGTCTGTGTCGGGCGCAACTACGCCGACCATGCAAAAGAACTCAATAATCCGGTGCCAGCCGTTCCGCTGCTGTTTATCAAACCGGCCAGCGCGGTGGTACCCATGACAGCCCCGTTCCGGGTGCCCCGTGATCTGGGCCAGGTACACTTTGAAACGGAAATGGCGATTCTGATCGGACAGACTCTGACTGATGCAGAGGAAGAGGCGGCCGTCGCTGCCATTGCTGGTATTGGTCTGGGGCTGGATCTGACCCTGCGTGATCTACAGGATGCACTGAAGAAATCTGGTCACCCCTGGGAAAAAGCCAAGAGTTTTGATGGTGCCTGTCCTCTTTCTCCATTCATTTCGCCGGATGGCATTGATCTGACCGATTGCGAAATCCGCCTGACCGTTAACGGTGAGTTGCGCCAGCAGGGTAATAGCGCGCAGATGCTGACGCCAGTACTGGCGCTGCTGAGCTATATTTCGAAGTTCTTTACCCTCAATCCGGGCGATGTTGTGCTGACCGGTACACCCGCAGGCGTGGGCCCGGTGCGGCCAGAAGATCGGCTGGTGGTCGAGCTGGCTGAGCACCTGCGTATAGAGACATCCGCCTGCTGAGCGATACCGGTTGACGGTATCGACATCACCTGAAATGGAGAGAACAGAACAATGCTGTGGATAAAAACCTTTCATATTCTGGCCATGACCAGCTGGATGGCCGGTATCTTCTACCTGCCACGTATCTTTGTGCACTATGTTGAAGGCCGCGAAGCAGGCCAGGATGTTGCGCGACTGGAGATCATGGCGGGCAAGCTGTACAGCTTTATGACCATCATGATGGTATTCACCCTGGCGCTGGGGCTATGGCTATGGCTGGGTTACGGCTTCAGTGGTGGCTGGCTGCATGCCAAGCTGACCTTTGTGGTACTGCTGATCGGTTACCATCACTGGTGTCTGGCCTACCTGAAAAAGCTGCGGGCAGGTACACTCGAGCGCAGTGGTAAATATTTCCGGCTGTTTAATGAGCTACCACTGCTGATCTTCATTCCGATTCTGATCTTTGTAGTGGTGAAACCGTTCTGATCACGCAGCAACGGGGCCAGTTATAACCAGAGCGGGCCGATACGGGGTCGGCCCGTGTCGCAGAGGACGTCCGTGACGTCCAGCGACAGACAATACGGGCACTGCCCGGACAGAGATGACAAGGCAGGTATAATAATGAAATTCGGGAACAGGGTGTTAAAGGCCGCAGCGCTGGCCACCATGATGATGGGCGCGACCGCCTGGGGTGGAACATGGAAAGTAGCTGTTGGTGATGGCGGTGGCAGTGCCCAGGAGACGCTGGGACTGAAGTTTGCTGAGATCATTGAACAGCGTACCGATGGCAAACAGAAGATGGCGCTGTTTCTGAATGGACAGCTGGGGTCTGAACAGGACACGGTAAATGAGTTGGCTATAGGTACACTGGATTTTTCCATTCTGGCCAGCAATAACCTGGCGCCGTTTTCCCCTTCGCTGGGGGCGTTGTCGATGCCATATCTGATCCGCAGCGTTGATGAAGCGGAAAAAATCGTTAATGGGCCGATTGGCGAAGAGCTGATAAATAACACCGTGCGTGATGCCGGTGCCCGTATTCTGGGCTGGACCTTCAGTGGCTTCCGGGTGTTGAGCAACTCGAAGCGTCCGGTTAATACACTGGCTGATCTGCAGGGTATGGTGGTACGTGTGCCGCGTAATGAGATCATGATCGACACTTACAAGGCCTGGGGTATCAACCCGACCCCAATGGCCTGGACCGAAACCTTTACGGCCTTGCAGCAGGGTGTAGTCGATGGCCAGGATACTCCCTACATCACCATCTATTCGATGAAGTTCCAGGAAGTACAGAAGTACATTACCGATCTGCACTACCTGTTCCTGCTGGAACCGCTGGTGGTCTCTGAGTCACTGTTCCAGGCACAGGATGCTTCCATGCAGAAACTGCTGGTAGAAGCGGGTAAAGAAGCGACGACATACAGTGTGCAGTGGCTGAAAGAGCAGGAAGATAATATTCGTGGCGAGCTGGTGGATTCCTACGGTATGGAGATCAGCACCCCGGCGGATGAAGATAAGTGGGCACAGCTGGCCGTTGAAAAAGTATGGCCCAAGCATTACGACAGCATCGGCGGCAAGGAAAAGCTGAATGTGATTCTGAGGGCGATCGGGCGTAAAGAGATCTGAGTGCTGACCCGGTTATCGGGCTGTTACGGATGCAGGCGCTGGCGGGATTAACCGCCAGCGCCATAGCTTTCTTCTATAAATACCTTTCTTCTACAAATGCTTTGCTTCTACAAATGCCTTTCACTGAAATATCAGCTCTGATTGCAGGGCCAATCAGGCCAGTCTGAAGCGGTTTACAATCTGCTGCAGCTGCTGGTTCAGTTCCATCAGGCGCTGGGCGCTATCCACGGTAGTGTCGGTATTGCCGGACAGCTCTCCTACCATGTCGTTAATGGCTGTCATGGTGCCGCCAATCTGGGCGGTTGCAGCACTCTGTTCTTCTGCGGAGGTTGCGATACGGGTATTGATGTCGTTAATACCTTCTACGGACTGTTGCACGTATGTCAGGCTTTCCAGGGCTTTAGCCGATGTTTCTCGTGACGTTTCTCCTCGCTGACGGGTCTCTGTCATTGATTGCACAATGTGCTCAGAGCCTGTTCGCAGTTTCTCCAGTACGTCACCGATTTCCGCTGTACTCTGCTGGGTGCGGGCAGCCAGCGCGCGTACTTCATCGGCAACTACCGCAAAGCCGCGACCCTGCTCACCGGCACGGGCCGCTTCAATGGCGGCGTTCAGTGCCAGCAGGTTGGTCTGTTCGGCAATTTCTCCAATTACGCTGAGCACATCATGGATCTGCTGGGTATCGGCATCCACAGTAGCGATATGTGTCGACATTGTTTCCACTCCATGCAATAGAGCAACGACATCCTCAACAGCGCCGCTAACAACATTATGTGAGAGTTGTGCATCTTCAGTTGCTTGCCGGGTTGTTTGTGCAGCCTGAGCTGAGCTTTCAGCTACAATGTGTGCTGCTGTTTCCATTTCTGTTGTCGCATGCAGAATCTGTTCAGTTTGCATCGCATGTTCAGTCAGAATGGTACGGGTGGTATCAGACTGATACCGCAGATCTTCAATGCCCTTTCCTATTCCATTACTGGCAGAAGACACCTCCTGCATCATCTGTTGCAGATTGCTGATAAAGGTATTCACTCCCTTAGCAATGGTACCCAGATCATCTTCGCTATGGATATTGAGGCGGCGAGTCAGATCGCCTTCACCTTCGGCGAGTTTGAGAATCATATCGCGTAAGTGAAGAATTGGTTGATAGACCCAGCGCAGTGCCCACAGTACTAACAGCACAGTAATAGTGATTAGTACGGCAGACAGTGAAATAGCGTCTAGCATAAAGTCATCTACCGCACTGTAAGCAACCTCTTTATTCAGGCCGATCATCAGGTGCCATTTCTGGTTACCAACCAGTTGAATTTCATGGTAGAACGCCAGCTTGCTTTGCCCTGTCAGTTCATAGTCAATAATACCTTCCGGGCGAGTCAGGATTTCGCGTTCGACCTCTTGCAGTGATGGAGTGTCCGACAACCGGGCTCCGGTTTTGACCTGTCCAGAAGAAGAGGCCATTACCTTACCCTGTTGATCCAGAATCAGGGTTACCGCACCAGGGTAATTAATAGAGCTAACTACCTGATTGAGAATATCGACGCTAACATCGCCAGTAACCACGCCATTGGAGATTGGCGTAGTGATAGAAATAAGAGGTATGCCTGTGATGGTATCTTTATATATGTCTGATACAGAAGGACGATTGTTCTGGCGAGCCTGAGTATACCAGGGACGGGTACGTGGGTCGTAGTCTGGTGGTGCAATACCGTTTGGCCAACCTGTATTTGAATAAGCTTTACCGGTTTCAAAGCCAAAGGTGGCATAGTGAAGGTCAGCAGATTTGGCGATAAGGCGTGTCAGCGCAACAATTTCTGCTGGATTGGTCAGTGTTTTGCCATGTTGTGCCATCGCTTCAATAGCGTTTGCTTTTGCTTGCAGCCAGCTTTCGATACTGTGTGCTTCATAGGTCGCAGTTGACATCAGATTGCTACGAATGCTGGCTATTTTATCTTCCTTAAAGCGATCAACTGCCAACCAGTTAGTAATCACCATCGCACAGATAACCAGTGTTGTTATGGTAACCACCAGTTTCTGCTTAAAGCCGTTTAACTTCATAATATTTTTCAACCTATTTACTTCTAAGAATGTATACAAAACTACGTATGATAGAAGGTGCCTGATTCAGGGTTTATTCTTATTGGAATGATAAGCGATTCTGGTAAGTAATATTAGCAACTGTTAATTGTTATCGTTCGCTCAAATATAGAATTAGTACATTAGTAGGGTTTTTTTGTAATAGATGTGTCATGCAAATAATAATTTTCAGGGCCTTGTTTTTATAAAATCTACTTTTCTTTAAAAAACTTTTTCCTGAACAGAAAATAATTGCAGCGGCAGTCTGTGATGACGATGGCCTGTCGCGGTGTCACTTATCGCAGAACTGCTCAGGGCGAGAGCATGGAGGTTTTCTGGACAATCCCAAGCCCAATTTTTGGTTGGTAATTATGCGCAGGTAACGTCACAGCTGAAGCATTAGCAATCTATTGATCAAGCTTTCAGCGCGCCAAGGCTCTCAAAGGTCAACGTTTGAACAAACCTTGTCTACTCGGGTTGTTCGTGCTCTCGCTCTGACCCGTACCCGTGCATAAAAACGGATTGCGCAAAGTAACGGGTTATAAAAGTAACTGTGCATAAAAAGCGGCTATGTACAGAAAGCCGTCATGTGTAAGCGGCTGTTATCTATAAAAAGCTGTTATTTATAAAAGACCGTTATCTGTAAAAGATTGTTATCCGTAAAAGTGGGTCTGTCAATTTGTCAGAAATGGGTCTCTTAATTGGCCCTTCTGGCTTGCACACTACCCCTGTCGAAAGCTGATCCTCAGGGAGGAAAATCTGATGTCTGTATCTGAGTCACCGGTTGCCTGTACGGCCGTTACTTCAGCCACGCTGCCCCATGGCCCGGATAGTACGGTAAAACGGGTTGCCAAACGGGCCCGTTATGATCGGGAACCTGTTCACCAGCTGGTGGATGAGCTGAAACTGGGTCACATCGCCTTTGTTGCCAATAACCGGCCGGTATCCATTCCGATGACCTTATGGCGAGTGGATGACTCCCTCTATTTTCATGTGGCGAATAAAAGCCGTCTGCAGAAATATCTGGAAGCGGGGGGTGAGGTATGTGTTTCGTTTGCCCGCTATGATGCCTGGGTGATGTCAAAATCAGCGTACCACCACAGCGCCAACTACCGCTCTGCGGTGCTGTTTTGTACTGGTGAGCGTATTACCGATGCCACTGAGTTTGATCGTGTTTTCAATGTCATACTGGATCAGATGGAGCCGGGTCGCGCCAGCCAGGTGCGTCCGGCCAATGAAAAAGAACGTTACATCACCGCCCTGATGAAACTGACCATTGACGAAGGCAGCTTCAAACAGCGCGATGAAGGTGTGCATGAAGAACCGGAAGACCTCGATATACCTGTCTGGAACGGCGTTGCTGCAATCTGCCCCTTTAGCGGCCAGGCGAAGAAACCGGCCGATAACCGGTAAGGTTGATCTGCTTTAACGCACCAGTGCAAAGGTCAGCAGTCCGGCCAGAAAGCTGAGGGGTCTGGATTGCTGACAGAGCAGGCATACCAGTGTGGCCAGGCCTGCGATCAGTATCGGGTTCTCTGTAGTCAGCTGGAGCTGTTGTTCATGTATCAGTGCTGCTTTGGCTAGCAGTGCACTCAGCATGGCGGTGCTGATATAGCGTAGCCAGTGTGCATGCAGTAGCCAGTTCGGCAGGCGCTGATACAGGGCCAGTGACAGGTAGCGGGTAGTGAAAGTGATCAGTGCCATGGCGCAGATCAGCCAGATATCCATCAGTTTTTCTCCAGCATACGGGTGGATGTGCGTTGCAGATGGTTAACCAGTGCACCCGCAAAAATACCGGCTGTCCCGGCAAACAGCAGATCGCTGCCCAGTGGCCAGTGCCAGCACAGGCTGATGGTCAGGGTGGCAATCAGAGCGGTGGCGCGGTGTGCGTTGTTGTTCATACCTGGCACTAGCAGGCAGAGGAAGGTCAGTACCAGGATCACGTCCAGTTCAGCCAGCAGACGCTCTGGTAGTTGCTGGCCCAGGCTGATACCCAGTGCCGTGCCCAGCACCCAGCTGCTCCAGGTCGCCAGCCCTGAGGAGACCATCAATGGATAGAAGCCGGATTTGCCAGTCTGTGAGCTGATCAGCGCATAAGTTTCATCATTCAGTACGAAGGCCGCCAGTCGCTTGCGCCAGTCTGGTATGTTTTTCAATGGCTGAATCAGACTGGTGGCATAGAGCAGGTGACGGCTGTTGATAATCAGGGTAGTAAGCAGAATCAGCCACAGTGGTGAGTCTGCTGCGATCAGACCCAGTGCCATCAGTTGAGCACTACCAGCAAAAATAAGCATCGAACTGAGCAGCAGTAACCAGCCGTTCTCGCCCTGGGCAATACCGGTGGCACCGTAGCTGGTGGCCAGTGGGATAACCGCCAGCAGCATTGGGGCGGTTTCTCGCAGGCCTTTTTTTATCTTTGGATGTCTGAAAGCCGCAGGATGTGTGAGCATGATGTGATCCTCCTGCTGTCAGTGTGACGAGACGGTGTTCGCTGTTCTTGTAAGGATCTGACTTTCTACGGTGGAGTATTAGCGTAAGGCACGTTGATAGCGGCCGGGAGGAAGTCCGGTAAAGCGTTTGAAGTGCCTGCTGAAATGAGCCTGATCGGTAAAGCCGGTTTGCAGGGCGGTGTCGATCAGTGGTAGTCCCTGTCGAATCAGCTGTTGTGCCCGTTCGACGCGGCGCATCAGCTGATAGTGTTGCGGTGGTATGCCGGTGTGGCGGACAAACAGGCGGGTCAGGTAGCTGGGGTTCAGGTTAACCAGTCTAGAAAGTGTATTCAGGCTGACCACCTCATTGCAGTGAGCATCCAGGTAATGACGTAGTGTTCTGACTTTATCCGGTGCATTGATAAGTGGACGAAACTCACTGTACTTGCGACTGTGGCGCTGAATCAGCAGTGCCATACCCTGAAGGAAGTGCACCTGCTGACTTAGCAGGTCAGCTGTTGAGCTGGCAGGTTGAAACAGTTGGGCCAGGAATTGTGCCAGTTGTGGGTCGTCCACAACCGGGTCGAACCAGGGCAGCCCGGCACCGGGGCCACAAAGGTCTTCAACAACGGGCAGCAGTAACTCCGGTTGTGGATAAAGTGCATGATAGCGACAGTGCAGATGTGGGTTGGCGCTTTCACCATCGTGGAGCTGGTCAGCATTGATCAGTAGCAGCTGGCCCGGATTCGCCAGATGGGTTGTGCGATCACGTTGAAAGCGTTGAGTGCCCTGCTGCACCATGGCAATACTGAACCCCTCGTGAATATGGGGGCTGAAGGTGCTGCGTTCGAAACATGCGCTGATCATCTCCAGCTGCTGTAGTTTCAGTTCTGAATTCAGTTCCACGGTTTCTGATCTGGCAGAATTTCTATGAAGCGGCCAGTGTAGCACCCTGTGTCAGCTGTTGTTTTGTACGGATATGACCTGGTAGATTACTTTCCCGGTGCAGTAATATTGAATCAGGGCTGTGTATAACTTTGTGAATTATGGGTGTAAATCCTCAGGAGAGGCTGTGAATAGTTATTCACAGCCTGTTGCTCTGTGACGCGGACGAGGTTGGTTGTGAGCTCTATTGCAACATTTGATAGAGCCGGTCTTTCAGTTTCAGGCGGCGGTGTTTCATCCGTTCAAACTGCTCATCGCTGGTGACAATGCCACGGTGTTCCTGGCCACGGATACTATGGTCTATCTGATGGTATTCGGTTGCCATTCGGGCAAAGTTTTCATCGTTCAGCTTGAGCTGGTGGGTGCGGGTTCGGTGTTCGGGGAAGTCAGTCTAGAGGCTGTGATTGGAATCAGGCATGTGTGCCTCCAGCTGAATGAATGTGCATTTTCAGCATAGAACGCAGGCTGCGGTGTCGTTTTAAGGTTGGAATAGTCTGTACAGCGTTAAATCTGACAATTTCGCCTGATGTAGGCGATCACCAGGCTTTGATGATCGCTGATCATCAAAACAACGGAGCACGATTGTAACAGTCCACCACTAGATATAGCTGACAGAGCTGGTACTCAGAAAGAGGTTACCACTCAGCTATGTAACCAGGGGTGTGTCATGCCATTCTGGCGCGCCCAGTCAGCCATGCTGGGAATGTTGTTGCTGGCTTGCCGCTGTTGCAGAAACTGTTCAGCCAGAGGCTGCTGTTCTCGGAGCCACTGTTGTAGAGGGCTGGTAATAAAATTATCTGTTCCTGTGGCGCTTTGTGGTTGTTCAAGTGCTCGGACCAGCTCTGCCAGGCTGATATTGTCGACGGGCAGGCTACGTTGAGCTTCCAGTAACAGTGCATTTGCGGCGTCATTATAGGCGGCTTTAAGGCCTGTCAGGTGTTGCTGGTACTGCTGACTGATCTGCTGATAGCGGCTGGCATCATCTTGTGGCTGTGGGGTAGCTGCAGTGCTTGCAGGCCCTGTTGTCGGAAGCAGGTGCTGCTGATTTAGCCAGGCGCTGAGTGTGGGGGGAAAGTTCTGAATTTCCCGATTTTTCAGTTTCAGGCTGTGGATCTGCACCTGATGGGTCTGGATAAATTGCTCGGCCTGCTGGCGACTGGTGGCGGTCAGCGGAGCCAGCAACTGAGTAAGGGAGCCGGGTGTTTCCGCATGTTCGATAATTTCGCTGAGGTGCAGGCCGGTAGTGCCTAGCTGGCGACTGAAATCGTGGCTCAGGCGACCCAGGGTACTGGCGTACTCATCCAGTAGCGCATTTTTTTGCGCCTGCATCTGAGCCATGTAGAGGCTCTGGGTAACATCGCTGCTGGCAGGGATGCTGGTGCGTGACAACAACGCCTCAAAGCTGTCTGCAGTGTCGCGCAGACGGTTACCAAAAGATGCTTCTTTTGGTACAGGTGGGTGTGCATGCTGTTGACGCTCGCCGCTACTTTCAATCAACAGGTTCTGTAATTTTTTGATCTCCATAATCTTCTCCTGTCCATATGTCAGATAAAACAGCGTGCTGCTGTCATGTGGGCAGGCTTGCACTGCCAGACAGAATTCGGATGCAATGCTTCCAGATTTTCCTGGTCAATTTACCACCAGAGCATAAAATGAACAATTGCCTTTGTTTGATTTTTTATTGTACAGAACATTTTTTTTGTACGGCTTTAGTGGCGTTTTTATGCTGGTAGAGGGGTGAACCCTTCTGTTTGCGGTCGTTTTGGGTCATTTTGCAGTAAAGGTACTGTAAATTAGTAAGGACAGGATGTTTACCCTGTAGATTACAACTGCTTGTTTGAATTTGTGAACGTATGTTTGAATTCAGAGTGAACAGGTAAACGATCAGAGCCGTTCTATATCTGTCAGGGCCAGGCTTTGCAGGGGTCTGAAAATGATAATGTGATGGTAATGCGGGCCTGGATCCAGTCTGTAGCTAGCAAAGCCATCAATAGCACTATGCCAGCTGCACCGGTCAAGACAGCTGCAGAGTCGGTTCAAAGCCTGAGTGATACTGCCTTCTTCAGCCCAGCTTTCATGTAGCAACTGATCAAACTCATCTTTGCGCAGTATTGCCAGTCGCAAGCTTTGCTGCGGTTGCACTGTGATCAGATAACGCCCCGGATGGTTCAGTGCCAGTGCAGGGGAGTGGCTCCACAGGCTGGTAGTGTTACTGTACAGGCCGTGTCGATACAGATGAGTACGCGGCCCATAGCTTTCAATCTGTCCTTGCTGTGATGCCCGTCTCAACATATGTTCCAGGACGGCTTCCAGTGAGCTGCTGTCAGGCATCCGTCCTCCTGTTATGTTCAGTATGTTATGTCAATGGGTTCCGTATAGCCGTTACGTGCTTTTGGCTGTCGCTACCGGTTCTGGTATCGCCGTGGTTTACAATCTGACTCTCTATCTGTCGTTGTGTGCTGGCAGTTTAACCTTCATGTGCTTGCAGATATTGTCAGCAAATTTCTATCTCCAGACTTCTGAACCATAGCGCATCTGCTGTCGTACGGTAGTCTTGCTACTGTTTTTCTGCTCACTTCAGGGCGAAAGCTGTTTTATTCATCGGTATAATCTGTACTCTTTATGCTGCGCCTGCGAAATCAGCAACCTGCGTAATTGCATGGTGTTCTGTGGCCAGATGTCTGTAATCTGCTCGCACTGTAATGTTCATGGCTCTGTCACAGGAACTCATTACGCTGCTGCGCTATCACTCAAACTCAGTAAATGGATGTTTACCATGAATATGATGGATTTGACCGGCAAGAAAGGGCTGGTTGTAGGAATTGCCAACCGTCACAGCATTGCATACGGTTGTGCATCCGTATTACGTAAGGCGGGTGCTGAGCTCTGTGTCACCTATCTGAACGAAAAGGCACGTCCTTATGTAGAACCGCTGGCTGATGAACTGGAAGCATCCATGTTGCCGCTGGACGTTGCTGTACCTGGCCAGATGGAGATGGTTTTTGAACAGCTGGAGCAACAATGGGGTGAACTGGATTTTGTGATTCATGCGATCGCCTGGTCGCCGCTTGATGAGCTGCATGGGCGTCTGGTAGACACCTCCCCGGAAGGCTTCAGTAAAGCGATGGACATCTCCTGCCATTCCTTTATTCGTATGGCGAAATGTGCTGAACCGCTGATGAAAAATGGCGGTACGTTGCTGACTATGAGCTACTATGGCTCAGCTAAGGTTGTTGATCACTACGATATGATGGGGCCGATCAAGGCTGCGCTGGAAAGCTCCGTACGCTATCTGGCATTTGAACTGGGCTCGAAAAATATCCGGGTACACAGTCTGTCTCCTGGCCCGATGCCAACCCGTGCGGCTTCCGGTATCGAGCAGTTTGACCAGCTGATGCAGGATGCAGTCGAGCGTTCTCCATTGCATCAGCTGGGACGGCCGGAAGATGTAGGCAATATGGCGGCGTTTCTGGTCAGTGATATGGCAACCCGTCTGACTGGTAGCATCGAGTTCGTTGATGCTGGCCATCATATTGTCGCTTGATAAACGCCGCTTTATAAAGATTGCTGCCTGATGAGTTGATACATCAGAATGGGGTAGCAGATACAGAAAGGCCGCCTTGTTAATAAAGGCGGCCTTTAGTATGTCTGGGCTGTTGAACAGCCCGCAGGAAGTGTTTACTGCATCACAAAGCTGGTAAAGAACAGGTCGCTTACAAAGGCTTCGCCTTCTTCCTGTAGCAGCAGATTCTGGGCCTGTTTCAGTGCTTTGGTTGCCAGTGTGCGCTGTGCTTCAATTGTCTTCATTGACTCAACACTCTGGCCACTGAGCAGAAAAACAAGGTCGTTGCGAATATGCGGCATATGTTTGTTTACCGCATGGTGTGCGGCTTCTGAAGTTACCTGAATGGTAATTTCACACTTGACGAAGCGCAGTTTCGGCCCGGTACCAAAGTTGGCAACGAAAGGCTTGAGCTCGATATAGTTCACGTATTCGCCAGCTTCAGCGCCGTCTTCAGCAGCCTGAGCCAGGCTGGCAAACATTACCAGCAGCATGCCTGCGATCAGTTTTTTCAGCATCGGATGCCTCCGTTGTTCCATCCCGGACTGTGTTTGAAAACCGCACCAGTATAACCTGACCGGCTGTCCCTCAACAGGGCCGAAGCGGTTCGTTCGTTGTCTATTTTACGGATTATTGAGCTGGCGGTAGCTGACAGGTCGTTCTTTAATATGCGGCAGGCCGGGTCATTGTTCGGGCCGGGGGGAAGGATTACTATGATGTCAGTGTCGGGTTGTCTGGCACTGTACACCGGTATTCCTGTTCAGAGTTCCGACTCGCAAAGGAGACGCACCATGCTAGAAAGATGTCGTAATGCCAGAGAACGCTGGGGAGGTGTCAGTGAAATTATTGATACCTGGTTATCAGAGCGTCAGATTCTGATTTCTCGCTTTATCAGTCTGCCGTCGCAGGATGTGACCGATGGCCTGGACACCGCGGTAGAACGGTTCTGTCAGTTACTGGTGGATTACCTGTCATCTGGGCACTTTGAGGTATATGAGCAGCTGTTGCGTGAAGGCAGTCAGTTTGATGATGATAGCGTAGAGCAGGCGCAGGCACTATTTCCCCGCATTCAGGCCAGTACAGATCTTGCGCTGGATTTTAATGACTGTTATTCCGGTCTTCGTAACCCGACCATTCAGGATGTGCGTGAGTTGTCTGGCGCACTGTCAGATCTGGGGGTTGCACTGGAAGAACGCTTTTCACTGGAAGACCGGATGATAGAAGTGCTGCATACAGCACACCGCGAACAGGCGCTGGCATCCGGGGATTGAAGGAATCATAATGTTTCGAGCTGTTTCGCCGCTGCGTATAGTATCACTGGCTGTAGGTGCAGCTGTATTTCTGTCTGGTTGTCAGCAGGCGGATACCCCGCAGAGCTGGCAGGAGTACGCCCGCCAGGGCCTGTACAGTGCTGCGATTTCACCGCAGGCCCGGTACGTTAGTCTGGGCTCATCGTTGCATGGCGGCAGTCTCTGGGATCTGCGGCAGAATGCCCGTCTGTTCAACTGGAATCATCAGGCTGGTGAATATTCGACGATCTCCGCGACGGCATTTTCGCCAGATGAAAAATATGCAGTAACGGCCAGCCAGCGAGATCTGGTGCTATGGGAGACAGGCTCTGGCAAGGCGTTGGAGTTTCTCAGTTCTCAGGCTGAAATTCTTGATCTTGCACTGGCGCCGGAAGGTAACTTTGCTCTGGTGGGGCAGGCTGATTTCAATGCTACGTATTACGATCTGAAAAATGGTGGCATTACCAAAAACTTTCGCCATGATGCACGGGTGCGGGCGGTGGCGCTGGATGCGGTAGGACAACTGGCACTGACCGGGTCTGATGCTTATAAGGCGAAAGTCTGGGATCTGCTGAGTGGCGAGCTCCGTCACACGCTGGAGTTTGGTAATACTGTTGATACTGTTGCTTTGTCTGCGGATGGGCGCATGGCTTTCAGTTCCGCGACTCTGGATCGTGCTGTGATCTGGGATACTACAAGTGGGCGTGAAATTACGGTGCTCAGTGGCAAGAAAGATGAGCTGTTCACCAAGAGGCTCAGTTATGTCAGTGCTCGCTTTTCGCGTGATAACCGTCAGTTGTTGACCGGTTCTGCTTCCGGCATGGTTCAGCTCTGGGATACACATAGTGGTCAGTTGATGCGCAGCTGGCAGCTGCACAAACGTGATGCCTATGGCCCGGTCAGTACTACCGTGGAAGATGTTGCTTTTGGTACCAGCAGAAATGAGTATCTGGCGGTGGGTGCAAACGGTTTTGTGAACCGGCTGCAATAATCATCAGCTTGTCATTGTAACGTTGCTGTAAATACAAAGACCGCTTGAGCGGTCTTTGTTGTGTCTGGGCTTTGCTACTGGAAGAATGGTCTGAGAATCAGTCCTCAGGGTTTACTTTAAGCAGTTCAACCTCGAATACCAGTGTCTCATTCGGACCAATGGCCTTACCCATACCGCCTGGGCCATAGGCCAGATCAGATGGAATAACAAAGCGGGCCTTACCGCCTTCTTTCATCAACTGCAGACCTTCTGTCCAGCCTGGAATTACACCATTGAGCTGGAAGGATACCGGCTCGCCACGCTCAACAGAGCTATCAAACATGGTGCCGTCTACCAGAGTGCCTGTGTAGTGAACCTTGACTGTGTCCTCTGTGCCAGGCTGTTTGCCTTCGCCTTCAACCAGTACTTCATACTGCAGGCCGCTCTCGGTTTTCAGCACACCTTCTTTCTTGGCATTTTCTGCCTGATAGGCTTCACCTTTTGCCAGGTTTGTATCAGCCAGTGCTTTAAGTGCCTCGCGCTGCTCTGCCATCTTGCGCGCCTGGAAATCCTGCATGACTTTGCCAATCTGCTCTTCAGTCAGTGCAGGTTTCAGGTCGTTATAAACTGATTTCAGGGCAGACTGAAACGCTTCGTAATCCAGCGTTTCTACCTGAGAGCTCAGTTGCTGGCCCAGAATCAGTCCCAGACTGTAGCTCAGTTTCTGCTCTTCAGTTTCAAGTTTGATAGTGTCCTGCTTGCGGGTATCAGACTCTGCCGCGAAAACCGGAGCGGCAACTGTCATAGTGGTCGCCAGAGCGGCAGCCAGCCAGGTACGTTTCATTCTGTTGATCCTTGTTCTGTGGTCCGTAACCGTTAGTGACCGATTAAATAGCAAAGTTCAGCTTGCTGCCAGCGTACAGGGCAACAGAAGCATTACCAGTGGATTAATTCTGATCTTGCGTTTCAGTATGCGGTCAGGAAAGTGATTGTAGTGTGAACGCCTGCCAGTGCTTCAGCAATGCCCATAATGTTTCATGTTGTAGCAGGTGTGAACATTGCTGACAGTCGAGCCAGTGTTGCAGGTTGTATTGCGCCAATTCAAGGCCGGGGTCTGCTGGCACACTGCTCTGGCTGCTTTGCCACAGGTAAGCAATCTCGACCTGTTCGCAGGCCAGCTCAGCTTTTCGCAGTGCTTTATAAGCAGCTTCCAGAGCAGGTTCGTATGCTTTCATGGCTCTTATGTTGAAACGTAGTGCGCGCAGCGGGTGACTGATCTGCTGTTGCCAGCAATCTGCACTGTGAGTTTGGACCGTATTGTTCTGCTGATCTGTCTTATCGTATGGGTCAATACCTTCAGGCTGGCCTGTATTGCTATCCAGACCAGGCAGCTGTAGCCCCTGTTCGGCCAGCCAGAGGCAGAACAGCAGCCGATTGATGCTCAGCCCCTGTGCCTGTAGTTCAAGACAGCAGCGTTCGACATCATGCTGTTGCCAGAATTGCAGGGCAAATTGCCAGAATGGATTATCCAGTTGCAGGGCTGTGGTAGAATGCGTCGCCATGATTCAGTTGCAGCAAATCAGTTTACATCGTGGTCCCCTGTCCATTCTGGAACAGGCAGATCTGACCCTTCACAGTGGCTGGAAGGTGGGTATTATCGGTGCCAATGGGGCCGGTAAATCGACGCTGTTCAGTATGATACTTGGCCAGCTTCAAGCCGATGGTGGTCATCTTCAATTACCCGGCCAGTTGCGTATTGCACATATGGCGCAGGAGGTCGTTGCCAGTGAGCGGCGTGCTGTCGATTACGTACTGGACGGCGACTATCAGCTACGCAAGGTGCAACAAGCGCTGGCAGAGGCAGATGCCGCCGGTGATCATCACCGCAGTGCTGAACTGCACAGCCAGCTTGATGATCTGCAAGGCTACAGCGCGGAGTCCCGTGCCCGTCAGCTACTGGCTGGGCTTGGTTTCTCTGAAGCTGACGGTGATCGACCGGTCCAGAGTTTCTCCGGGGGCTGGCGTATTCGCCTGAATCTGGCACAGGCGTTGATGTGTCCGTCGGACCTGCTGTTACTGGACGAGCCCACCAACCACCTTGATCTGGATGCTACCATCTGGCTGGAGCAGTGGCTACGCCAGTATCCGGGTACGCTGTTGCTGATTTCCCATGACCGTGACTTTATCGATAATGTTGTTGGTTATGTAGTACACCTGTACCAGAAAAAACTGGAAATATACAAAGGCAACTACAGTGCGTTTGAAGTGTTGCGTGCTGAACGGTTAGCGCAACAGCAGGCGCAGTATGAAAAACAGCAGGCGCGTATTGCTGAAATTGACAGTTTTGTGCGCCGCTTTCGTGCCAAGGCCACCAAGGCACGACAGGCGCAGAGTCGCCTGAAAGAGCTGGAACGAATGGAGAAACTCTCGGCGGCCCATATCGAGAGCCCTTTTACTTTCCGTTTTACGGCATCGGATAAAGTCTCCAACCCTTTGCTGAAGCTGCGTGACGCAGATTGTGGTTACAGTGGTAATGCGATTCTGCAACAACTGTCACTGAACCTTGAGCCTGGTGCCCGTATTGGTCTGTTGGGGCCAAATGGTGCGGGTAAGTCAACGCTGATTAAATCGCTGGTTGGTGATCAGTCGCTACTGGCTGGTGAACGTAGTTGTGGTGAGCATCTGCGTATTGGCTACTTTGCCCAGCAGCAGCTGGAAGCACTCGACTTGGAGGCTTCTCCTGTGCTGCATATTCAGCGCCTCTCGCCTGAAGCATCTGAACAGGATATTCGTGACTATCTTGGGGCGTTTGATTTCTTTGGTGATGGTGCACTATCACCCGTAAAGCGTTTCTCTGGTGGTGAGAAAGCACGTGTTGCGTTGGCTATGATTGCCTGGCAGAAGCCTAATCTGTTGCTGATGGATGAGCCGACTAACCACCTTGATCTGGAAGTGCGTCATGCTCTGACACTGGCTTTGCAGAGTTTTGACGGGGCGTTGATTCTGGTGTCCCATGACCGCAATCTTCTACGCAATACCGTTGATGAGTTCTGGCTTGTTGCTGAAGGGCAGGTGCAGCCATTCAGTGGTGATCTGAATGATTACCAGAGCTGGCTGCTGGAGCAACGTCGCAATGAGCGTGCAATGCGGCAGCCGGAAACTGAGCGTGAAAATCGTTCGTTGAATGCTGCTGAACGTAAGGAACAGAAGCGACTGGCTGCAGAAAAGCGGGCCCGGCTGCGACCGTTGAAAAAAGCGGTTGAAACGCTGGAATCACAAATGGAGTCGGTGCAGGTAGCGCTCGAACAGGTAGAAACCGCGCTGGCGGACACAGCGATCTATGAAGAAAGAAATAAAACCTTGTTGAAAGAAAAACTGGGTGAGCAGGCGACGCTGAGCCAGCAGATTGCGAAGATAGAAGAACAGTGGATGGAACAGCTGGAGGCACTTGAAGATCTGGAAAGTGAGTTGAACGTGACGGATTAAGCCGTCACGTTCAGATTTTCGAGTACCTTTTTTCGAGTACCTTGTCAGAGTGCCTGCTTCAGCAATCGGCCTGTTAAGCTGTGTTACCAGTATCATTTTGTTTCGGCACAGGCCTGCATTGTGCTGGGTATCAGTTTTGTAACAGCAAAGTCAGCTCTTCCAGATCTTCACTGCGTTCGTCCATCTGCTGCATGGCTGTGCGAGCATGAACCGGTTTCAGGCCCAGTTGCTGGTACAGCTCGCCGGGAATCGGCTCGATTGGGCCTGCGCTGAGGCCTTTCTCCCGTAGCAGGCGGTTGGACATGAACTGCAGTTTTGCGTAGATGTTTGCAGGGCCACTGTAATCTGGATCATTCTGATGACGGATCGCCAGGCAGACCTCCTCTGGTAATGACCAGCTGCTCAGTAGCCAGCCGCCAATCTGCTCGCGTGTCACATTGAGTACCTGCTGTTCGATAACGTCCAGCTTGAAATGCGGGTTCGCTTCAATGTAACGCGAGAGCAGTGAAAAGTGCGGTGGGAACAGATGTGCCAGCACCAGATAACCGAAGTTATGTAGCAGGCCGGTCAGATACACCAGGCCTTTCTTCGGGCGGACCTCTTCCGGCATTTGGGCTGCCAGTAGCTCAGCCAGTGTCGCGTTACATACAGATTGCTGCCAGTACGGTGTAGCGCCCCGAGGGCCATCTTTTGGTACTTCCAGGATTCGCCCCATGGCTGTCGCCAGTGCCATATTAATGACCAGATCAAAGCCCAGTACCCTGATAACAGCATCCTCTACTGATGCAATTTTGCCGGGTGCAGCATAGTAGGGCGATGCTGCCAGACTCATCACTTGTGCGGAGAGGCTCGGATCAATGCGTACGATGGGGGTTAGTTCATCGACGCTGGCATCCGGGTCTGAACGCAGGGCCACGATTTTTTGCAGCGTTGGGCTCAATGCTGGCAGATCGAGAGTATCTTCCAGTCGCTGACGAACCCGTAATGCCGTGAACTTTTCAACGGCCATGGATATAACGGTTTCATCATCACCACCGGGTTGGCCTGCCTGAATGTCTGCACTGGACAGCGCCAGTTTGCAGGGGGCGGCCTGACTGAACCAGTCTGCTGGTGCGGAAAAATTCAGGCCGCTATGAGGCTCGCTCAGCTGCAATCTTTCTGGCCGGGTACAGTCAGGTTCTATCAGCAGGGGCAGAGAAAACAGCTTCTTACGGCCGGTTTCAGCGCTCAGGCTTTCCTGACTGAAGAAGCGTTCAGCATCTTCGCTACGAACCGGTTGCAGATGGCGACCGGTATGTTTCCAGACCGAAATCAGATTAAGCAGGCTTGAAGCAGGCAGTAATGCCAGCATCTTGCCATTCTGATCATGCAGCAGCACCATGCGTACCTGGTCTGGCTGTGGGGTGTGATTTCCAGGAGTACGGACGCCAACCGACACTTTTCTTTCTCCTACTTCGAAACATTGCTGAGGCCGTCGTCACTGACGGAGACATAAGCCAAGCTTATCTGTTGCGTTATTGTACTACCTTAATCTGCCGCAACCCTCCAGTTATTTATGTGTTTTATTGCGAATGTCGATACCAGAGACGGTATATTCCCGACTCTTATAGAGTTCAGCTTCGACTTACCTTGTTGACTGATTTATGGACTCGCAATTTTTTGATGATGCGTGCCAGATGAATTCTGTTTTCCACTGTCAGATCAAGATCAACGGTTGCCAGTTGCCCTTCTCGGTCACCAATATCTATCTTGAGAATATTGGCACCCGCCATGGCGATGGTTGTTGCCAGCGAGGCGATAATGCCTCGCTGGGATACAACCTCCAGCTTCAGGCTGACGGTGTAATCATCGTTGCACTCTTCTGACCATTCAAGGTAAATACATTTCTCCGGGTCATCACGCAGATAACCAATGTTACGGCAATCTGTACGATGTATTACCAGCCCGCGACCGGTGCTGATATGGCCGATAATAGTGTCACCCGGAATCGGCTTACAGCATTTTGCGTAGTGCAGTACCATACCTTCGGTACCTTCTATGGCCAGTGGTTTCTGGCGGCTGGTTGCAGGTGCTGTTTCCCGGATTTCCTCATTACTTTGTTCCGGCTTCAGACGACGGGCTACCACGTATGCCATCCGGTTACCCATGCCTATATCTTCCAGCAAATCGTCCAGTGCTTTCAGATCTGCTTCCTGTAACAACTGTGTCAACGCATCCTCGTTTATTTCTTCGATGCGAGCACCGTAGTTGCTCAGGAACTGACTCAGCAGGCGACGCCCCAGGGCAATGGACTCGTGGCGTTGCTGATTTTTCAGGAAATGACGAATGGATGCGCGTGCCTTGCCGGTGATTACAAAGTTCAGCCAGGCCATATTGGGCTGAGTACCCGGCGCGGTGATGATTTCGACAGTCTGGCCGTTTTCCAGCGGCTGAGATAGCGGTGCCAGGCGACGGTTGATGCGACAGGAAACACAGCTATTGCCGACATCTGTGTGTACTGCGTAGGCAAAGTCGATAGGCGTTGCACCATGGGGGAGTTCCATAATGCGCCCCTTTGGCGTGAATACGTAGACCTCATCAGGGAATAGATCTGTCTTGACGGTTTCGATGAATTCCATCGAATTCCCCGCCCGCTTCTGCATCTCCAGTAGCCCTTCTACCCACTTTTGTGCCCGGTTATAGGAACCCACCGCACTATCGGAATCAGTGGCTTGGGTATCGCCATAGGCTTTATAGTGGCTGTGCTCGGCAATCCCCTGGCTGGCTACGGCGTCCATCTCCCGTGTGCGAATCTGCACTTCGATAGTAATATCACGGGCACCGAACAGGTCGGTGTGCAGAGACTGATAACCGTTGGCTTTCGGAATGGCAATGTAGTCTTTGAAATGGCCCGGTACGGGTTTGTACAGATTATGCACAGCTCCCAGAATGCGATAACAGTTATCTACCGTATCTGTCACGATACGAAAGGCAAAAACATCCATGATTTCAGAGAATGATTTACGTTGGCTCTTCATCTTCTGATAGATGCTGAACAGATGTTTTTCTCTGCCACTGACATCGCCAGGCAGGCCCTCTTGCTGCAAACGTTGCTGTAATGTGTGCTGAATATTGGATATTACATCCTTGCGCTGGCCTCGGGCTTGCACTACTGCCCGGCGAATATATTTCGAGCGCATCGGATGCTGAGCCCGGAAGGCGAGGTCTTGCAGTTCAACCTGCAGGTCACGCATACCCAGGCGGGCTGCTATAGGCGCGTAGATTTCCAGGGTTTCACGAGCAATCCGTCGTTGTTTGACCGGAGGCATCGCGCCCAGAGTTCGCATGTTATGCATACGATCAGCCAGCTTGACCAGTATGACGCGAATATCTTCTGCCATTGCCAGTACCATTTTCTGGAAGTTGCTGGCCTGAGCTTCGGCTTTCGTTTCAAATTCCAGGTGGGTCAGCTTCGAGACGCCATCAACAATATCAGCGACAGTTGTGCCAAACTGCGATTCTACGCCCTCGTAACTGATTTCAGTGTCTTCAATGACATCATGCAGCATCGCGGCCATCAGGCTCTGGTGGTCCATCCGCATCTGGGCCAGGATGCTGGCAACCGAGAGAGGATGTGTAACATAGGGCTCGCCACTTTTACGTTTCTGGCCATCATGGGCCTGTTCTGCGTAGAAGTAGGCGCGACGCACCTCACGAATCTGCTGCAGATCGAGGTAATCGGTCAGTCGTTCTGAGAGGGCATCAATTGTTGGCATAGAATCTCCTGAATCCGTCCCGCGCACCATTGCAGGGAAAATCGCCGGATAGTCTGAATCATGCCGTATCGTGGAGCATTGGGAAAGAGGTTGCGCTGCACAAACGCGACCTGTTGTGAAGTGGGGCAGGCGACGGTATTACTGCATTGAAATATGTGTACCGTAGATACAGTCGCCGCAGGGAAGCTGATGGAGAATCAGTCTTCGACGATTTCGTCCAGAATGGTTTTATCGACCAGATTTTCTGCGATTTCACGCAGAGCAACAACCGTTGGCTTATCGTTTTCCCACTCGACTTTGGCGTCTTTGCCACCGGTGGCCAGCTGACGGGCGCGTTTTGACGCAACCATCACCAGTTCGAAGCGGTTGTCTACGTTTTCCAGGCAATCTTCAACGGTAACTCGTGCCATGATGACCTCTGATGTTATGAGCGGTAAGCAGAAATGACCGGGCATTCTAGCTGCGGATGCCCGGACTGACAACTGGAGATGATCAGTTTCCGGTCAGCAGTTCAGTCAGCATCACCTGATGGCGCTGTTGCTGGGGTGTCAGGCGCAGGCGCCGGGCATTGAAAATGCTCTGCAGCTCATTCAACGCTTGCTGGAAGTCATCGTTGATCACCAGATAGTCATACTCGTTATAGTGGCTCATCTCTTCAACAGCCTGGTTCATACGGTAGTCGATAACATCCTGCGCATCGGTGCCGCGGCCTGACAGGCGGCGGTGCAGCTCTGCCCGCGACGGTGGCATGATAAACACAGAACAGCACTGAGGCATGAGGGTGCGAACCTGCTGAGCACCCTGCCAGTCGATTTCCAGAATAACGTCAATGCCTGCGGCCAGCTGTTCCTCAACCCAGATACGGGATGTGCCATATTTGTTTGTGAAGACCTCTGCCCATTCCAGGAAGTGGCCCTGTGCCACCATGGCATCAAAATCTGTCATGTTGACAAAGTTGTAGTCTTTGCCACTTTCTTCGCCTGGACGCATGCTGCGGGTGGTGTGTGACACTGAAACGCGAACCTGACGATCCTGTTCAAGCAGGGCTTTGACCAAGCTGGTTTTACCGGCACCAGAGGGTGCGGAGATAACGTACAGGGTACCTTGCTGACTCATGCTGTTTTCCATTGTGCTGGCCGGTCGGAAGGCGACCGTTATAGTTTTCGGGCAAATATGATTTTCAAAGAAATACATTCAGAGAAATGTCGCTGTCAGGCAGACCGTAAAGTGCGTGCGGCAGCCGCAACTGGCTTTCATTAAGCGAAGGTGGCTGTATCAGGCAAACGGTAATGCTTAATGATAATTATACGGTCTTGCTTTCAGGTCGTCATCGCCCCTTAGTGGATGATGTTGATATCGAACCATGGATCGGTGCGTATCAGGCAATCCTGTGTCGGCAAGCTTGGTCAGGCAAAATCCAGTGACATGAACAATCGGGGCTGTGATGCTGATGCTTGAGGGGAGCGGTGTACAAGACCGTTGCCCTGGTTGTTGTACCAGCCGTCACCCTTGATCAAGGCTACATCACCCGTATTAAGGCGCTGGAATAGAGAGGAATCGAGGGTGTCCCTGTCATCAAGCATATGCAGTGGTTTCGACATCCATTCGGTTGCATTGCCGCTCCAGCTGGTGACTAGTCGACAGGGAATATGGTCAACATGGAAGCGAGGGCACATAGGGCGAGTCAGGACAGCGAGCCGCATTCCCACTTCTTCCAGCTCAAACAGACAGGTAAACATATCCGTCAGCAGGTATATGTCATTGATCAGCGCATCCTGTCCCGGCCCTTCAGGTAACAATCGCAACAGGCTGTTTTTTACGCCGGTCAGAGGTAGTACCTGTTTCAGATTTATGTTGTCAGGCAGCTGCGCGGCATACTGCATTAGTTGATCTGATAATGGTGCATCTGACAGAGAACGCTGCCAGCAGGTCATGTTGCAGCTGTCTTCATAAATCCGACCAAATACCTGAGCATTGTGGTCACTATACTGCTTACGCGGGGTTGTATCGGCTGCTTTCATCATGATTGGGAATTCTGTTAATGTTATATTATAACTTATCTTTTTCTGTGTCCTTCTGGCAACTGATCTCGGGAGAGTCGTGAGTGACTGGTCGTAAGTGGCTCAGGAGACCAGAATTAAACTCATAACAACTGGATAAAATCTGATGTCACGTGCGTTTTTCCGGGCTCTGGAACAGAGTCCGGCAGGCAGCTGTTTCGCACTGGAGTCGATGCTGTGCCAGCTCAGCTTCGACAGCCAGGGGCTGATTCCTGTGATTACACAGTGTGCGGAAAGTGGGGAGGTACTGATGATGGCGTGGATGAACGCACAATCATTGCGCCAGACACTGGACACTGGACGGATGACTTACTGGTCCCGTTCTCGTCAGCAGCTATGGGCCAAAGGTGAGACTAGTGGTCATATACAGCAACTGGAAGAGATGAGAATTGACTGTGATGGTGATGCTTTGTTGTGTCGTGTAACTCAGCAGGGCCCGGCCTGTCATACAGGTCGTCGCCACTGCTTCTATTATTCAATAGAACACTCAGATTCCGCAGAATGCCCCGATTCGACCGAATCATTAAAGAGCCGGGTGCGTGTGACGGCCAGTGTGCCAGAGAGTAAATGAGGAAGTGAAATAATGAATCAGGCAAATACGCCCGCACAGTTACCGGATGTCGCTGCAACTGATCGAGCTGGTATTCATGCACCTCTCGACCGTGTTGGTATGGCCGGGCTGGCCTTGCCTTTCCGTTTGCAGGATGAAACAGCAGGAGTGATGTCCTGCCAGGGGCAGGCGCAGGTGTTTGTGAATATCTGTCGGCCGGATGTGAAAGGTATTCACATGTCCCGCTTGTATCTATTGCTGGAAGAAGTTGCTGAACAGCAGGTTTTGAGCCCCGCGTTACTGGAGCAGTTCCTGCTGGCCAAGCTGGAAACACACCGTGACATCAGTGATAGTGCGGCTGTCGTTTTTGAGTGTGACTATATGCTGCGTCGCCCTGCATTAAAAAGTCAGTACCAGGGCTGGAAAAGTTACCCGCTAAAAGTCATGGCGACGCTGGAAAATAATGAAGTCTGTACTGAGCTGGTGCTCAAAGTACCATATTCCAGTACCTGTCCATGTTCTGCATCGTTGTCCCGCCAGCTTTTGGCGAGGGCGATGCTGGAAGATTTTGTTGATCAGCCTCAGATTGATAAAGAAACGCTACGTCACTGGTTGCTCAGTGAGCGAGGCTCCGTTGCAACACCGCATAGTCAGCGTTCCTGGGCTGAAGTACGTCTTAAACTGGTTGCTACAGATAGCTTTCCGATAAGCCGGATCATTGATCAGGTTGAAGCAGCGTTGGGTACGCCGGTGCAGACAGCCGTCAAGCGTGAGGATGAGCAGGCATTTGCGCAACTTAACGGCAGTAATCTTATGTTCTGTGAGGATGCCGCCCGGCGAGTGCGTAACGCATTGCTGGCGCTGGATGAAGTTACGGACTTCTGGTTGCGGGTAGAACATCAGGAAAGTCTGCATGCGCATGATGCAGTAGCTATTACTACGAAAGGTGTGGATGGTGGTTATGCGGCGCAGTTGAAGCTCTAGTAGCTAATGGCCAGTCAGTAGCTCGCGTCTTGTCTGACAGATCAGTGGTTTGATGATCAGTATTTCGGTGGATATGGGAGAGCTTTATAGTCTGTTGTTATGAGGGCTATCCAGACGCAAATAACAGGACGGGATATCATGTAATCCCGTCCTGTCGGGGTGAGCTGGTTACCGGAGTTATTCGATATTCTGAATCTGCTCACGCATTTGCTCAATCAAAACCTTCAGATCAACAGCGCACTGGGTTGTTTCTGCCACGATTGATTTGGATGACAGAGTATTAGCTTCCCGGTTGAGTTCCTGCATCAGGAAGTCCAGTCTGCGGCCAATGGGTCCTTTCTGTTGCAGTACTCTACGTACTTCCTGGACGTGTGTGTCAAGGCGATCCAGTTCTTCATCTACATCAGCCTTCTGGGCCAGCATGACCATTTCCTGTTCCACACGGCTTTCGTCCAGCTCTGCTTTGAATTCATCCAGACGAGTGCGCAGGTTGTCACGCTGATTCTGCAATATCTGAGGCAGCAGTTCTCGCACCTGAGATACGATAGTGCTGATACTGTCCAGCCTCTGATTGATCAGAACTGCCAGCTCTTTACCTTCACGCTCGCGGCCTGCCAGTAGATCATCAAGTGCCAGATCCAGAGTTTCCAGTGCAACTGCTTTGATCACAGCCATATCTAGTTCACCGTCTTGAAGTACTCCGGGCCATCGCATGACTTCAAGTGCATCCAGTGGCTGGCCGCTATCAGGCAGTAGCCTCCGGATCTGATCTGCAGCCCGGATTAGATCCTGTGCAAATGTCTCGTTCACCGTCAGTGTCTGTGCTTGTGCTTCCGGTACAAAGCGCAGCGTGCATTCGACTTTTCCACGGCTCAACTTTTTCCGTAGTTTCTCGCGCAGTGGAATCTCCAGCTCGCGAAAGCTGTCTGGTAGTCGAAGGTGGGGTTCAAGGTAGCGGTGATTCACCGAACGGATCTCCCAGGCCAGACTGCCCCAGCTATGCTGGGCTTCCTGCCGGGTAAAGGCAGTCATACTACGTGTCATATGCAGCACTCTCGATTAAAATGTCGGGTTATCCGTCATTCTAACAGTCGAGCATCTGCTGCTCTATGCTGACAGCAGTGTTCGCTAATCAGGGTTATTTGATCACTATGAGCTCCTCTATCTCCGAACAACTGCAGAATCTGGGTATCAGCAAACCGCGGCCAAGTAGCCGTCAGCCTCAGCAGATGCGTGAAGTACGTATCACCCGTCACTACACCAAACATGCGGAAGGCTCGGTGCTGGTGGAATTTGGTGATACAAAAGTGATCTGTACCGCCTCGGTTGAACGTGGCGTGCCTCGTTTCCTGCGAGGCAGTGGTAGTGGTTGGGTAACAGCTGAATATGGCATGTTGCCGCGTGCAACAGGCTCGCGGGCAGGTCGTGAAGCTGCGCGCGGTAAGCAGGGCGGGCGTACAGTAGAGATTCAGCGTCTGATTGGTCGTTCCCTGCGTGCTGCTCTGGATCTGAATAAGCTGGGTGAAAATACGATCACAATTGACTGTGATGTCATCCAGGCTGATGGAGGTACTCGTTGCGCTTCAATTACCGGAGCCTGTGTGGCGCTGGTGGATGCGGTGAACTTTCTGCGTAAAGATAAGCATGGTGCGGTTAAGGGAAACCCTCTCAAGCAGATGATTGCTGCTGTGTCCGTAGGGATCTATGAAGGTCAGCCAGTGCTGGATCTGGATTATGCTGAAGATTCAAAAGCTGAGACTGATATGAACGTAATCATGACGGACGCCGGCGGCTTTATTGAGGTACAGGGAACCGCAGAAGGCGCATCTTACTCCCGCAAAGAGCTGAACAGCATGCTGGAGCTGGCAGAAAAAGGCATTGCAGAGTTGTTTGAATTGCAGAAGGCGGCGCTGGCTGAATAATCAGAACCTGATGCTCTTGCTTAAAATAGAAAAGCACCTGCGGGTGCTTTTTTCGTATCTGTATCCAGTATCAGCAAAGGGCGACATAGCGTATCTGTAAACTATTTATAAAAATCTGTTGACGCCCGCGATCAGATGCGTAGAATGCGCCTCCGTTCTCAGGGGCAACGCCGGAAACGACGCTGCAACCACTCGTTGAAGTCCAGTACTTCAGCTTGAGAAAACTGAGGATGAGGTGAAATTAGCTGTTGATTTTC
>JAOXSF010000057.1 GCA_025800125.1 Marinobacterium sp. | reverse complement strand
GCCAGGCACTGCACCAGCTCAATATTGGCCAGGGTGTTGTCAGCATCCAGCGCGATGGGCGCAAGGTTGACTTTCGCCCTGCTGATCGCAGTCAGCTGCAAAGCTACATTGGTGAACTTGAAGCAAAACTAAATCCCCGCAGCGCAGGGCGCAGGGCATTCAGAGTAGGGTAATGTTATGGCAACGTATTTTGAGGGGCCTGATGGTAACTGGTATGAAGCAGGGCTGACTCCCACTAAAGTTCTCGTCGCCCCCAATGGCTACCCGGCCCGGCAGCAGATGAACTACCAGGGGGCAGGGGCAGGCTTTGAAGGTCAGTTACACGGCTGGCGTCCGGGTCTGAAAACCGCAGATGCTGCCCTGCTGCCAAACCTTGATCTGGGCAATGCCCGTGCCGAAGATGTGGTCAGGAACAACGCCTTTGCCAGCAACGGCGTACAGCTGCACGTTGATAACATCGTGGGCGAACGGTTCCGCCTCAGCTACAAACCTGACCACCTTGCACTGGGCATCAGCAAAGAAAATGCCCGTGCTTTTGCCCGTGAAGTTGAAACCGCATGGCTGGAAATCGCAGAAGATCAGACCAGCTGTTACCTTGATGCCGAACGCAAAAGAACCTTCACCATGATGATCCGCGAAGGTGTCGCCATGCACACCCGCCTCGGTGAAGATATGTGTACTGCTGAATGGATACCGGATAGAAGCTCACTGATCGCCACCGCCATCAAATCGGTATCACCCAAGCGCGTCTGTAACCCACACGGCACAACCGACAGCGCCACCCTGCGCGGCGGTGTGGTGATGGACAGATACGGTGCCGCCGTCGGCTACCATGTACGCAGCCAGAACAACCTGGCCTATGGTCTGGGCAACGGCCTTGGCAGCAGCTGGCGTTTTATCGGCCGTGAAACCCGCTTTGGTCGGCCCAAGTTTATGCACTTCTTCGAGCCCACCGAAGACGGCCAGACCCGTGGTGCCAACCAGTTTCTGGCGGTGCTGGAACAGATGCAGATGCTGCCAAAAATGCAGCACACCAAATTGCAGAACGCCCTGGTAAATGCCATGTACGCTGCCACCATTGAAACCGACCTTGGCCCGGATGCCGCACTGGCACTGATCGGTGGTGATCTGGACAACAAAGCTATACAGGGTCACATGGCTGCCATGGCTGAATATCATCAGGGGCTGGATCTCAAACTGGGCGGGGTGCGCATTCCGCACCTGTACAGCGGTGAACGACTGAACCTGCAAACATCTGGCAATGTCGATAACGGCTATGTAGACCTTGAATCCAGCGTCTTGCGCTGGCTGGCTGCCGGGCTGAACCTGCCCTATGAAACGCTCAGTAAAAACTGGGCAGGCCTCAGCTACAGCGCAGCCCGTGCCAGCCTGGGTGAAAACTGGCGCTACTTCCTTGGTCGCCGCAAAATCATTGCTGAACGTAAAGCCAGCATGATCTTCCGGCTGGTACTGGAAGAACTGCTGTTCCGTGGCCTGGTCACTTTACCCCGTGGGGCGAAGCGCGACTTCTACCAGGCAACCAGCGCCTGGACCCGCTGCACATGGATCGGCACCGGACGCCTCGCCATTGACGGCCTCAAAGAAGTTAAAGAAGCCGTGCTTCGGCTGGAAAAAGGCCTTAGCAGCTACGAAGACGAAGCCGCGTTGATGGGTAAAGACTACCTCGAACTGTTCGATCAGCAGGTACGCGAGATCGAAGAGCGCAAAGAGAAAGGCTTGCCACCGCCATTGTGGGTGTTGAAGGGGTTGAAAGGTGTGGGGTAAATAAAAGCGGCAGGCATGTCGCGAACCACACCGTTTCTGTTTGGATAAGCCTCTCTCGGATGGCTTTTGCTTTTCTGGAAGAGGTGAGGGTTTTGTCTGTGCGCGCAGGTGTATTTTTTAAGATACTCCCTTAAAATAAACTTGATTTTTTACGTAGATGTAGTCGATACGTTACCCCTGTCAGTGCGGCACTGGACCTGCCCTGCTTGTCATGTGGAACTGGATCGCGACACCAATGCCGCGATCAATATCCGTCAGCAGGGGATTATTAAGCTACGGGCCGAAGGACTGTCGGTTCCTGCCAATGGAGGCTTGCGTAAGTCCGGTCACGAACTGGCAGCAGCCTGAGAAGTTGGAAGCCTCGCCCGTCAGGGCGGGGAGCAGTCACATTCCATACGCCTTCCAGCAGATCATCTGTTATCAGGTGACCTCCCACTGGCGGCTGGCGCAGGGGCTCGACCTGCAGTTTCTCATCGACGAGAAACAGCCCCAGTTCAGCCCCGGCTTCGATGGCCGGTTGATGGAGTCGTGCCAAGGTGACGATTTCGCGTTCGGTGAATGTGATCGTTTTCATAATCCCTTTTCTCCTCGTTGCCCCGGATTTGAGGCGTGATTTTCCCTGTTAACCTTCGGTATCAGTCACGCTAACTACCAGGCGCTTACCCATGGTAGCCAGCGCATCCTCTACGCTCTGTATTTTGCTGGGCGTTGCCGGGCTCAACAGCTGCCGTACCACTCCTTCGCTTTTGCCAATGTTCCGTGCCAGCTCGCTGTTCTTTACGCCTTGGTCTGCCTTTATCAGGTACAGCGCTGCTTTTATTGCGATAGCGCCACTGGGGGGCACTGCCACCGTGCCGGGCTGCGCTTCGGCGCAAGGGGGCGGCAACGCCCCTTTGCTGGCCAGTACATCGCTGATCAGACCGTCCAGTGCCTGACTCAGACTGGCCGCCAGATTTGCTACCGGAACAGGGCCTACTGCGTACCAGTCGAAGTCCGGGAAGCTGGCGGTGCAGCCGTCAGGCCCTTCCGACACGATAGCCGGGTATTGAATTACCATGGTTTCCGATTCCTGATGCGGGGCGCTGCAGGAACGCCCCGGCCTGGGTCAGGCGATGACGATGAATCCGACGGCTGAACCCAGTGCGATACAGCTGGCGATAAATGCTATCGGGTGTTTAGTCATCCATTGCATGTTGCTCCCCTTGGGGGCCTTACGGCCCCATCAGTTTATCCAGTCCTACTATCAGCGCGATTGCTACGGTGAACGCTGATAATCCCAGTTTTGCGAGGTTGAGCCAGTTGTTAAATTCGATGCTTCGGGTTTCGGCTTCGAGTTTAGCAATGTTGGCCAGCTTCTCGCGGCGCTCCAGGTCTTGCATATCCTCCATGACTACGGTCTCTTGTTTGCTAACTTCTGAGACCTATTATGCGCATAAAAAGATACGATGTAAAGGTATATTGTATAAAAACATACGATTAATTCGAGCGTTGCCCAAGCAGCACATCTCGAACAATCTAGTCCTCTGTATTCATCGCTGTCCGTTGTTCTGAGTCGCTTTTCAATCTGGTACGCCAAATAAGTTTCAAGCGCCTGTTGCAGCTTTTTTCCGCGCCGGGCTTGCATATATCCATTAAATGGATAATAATAGCTCTGCGGTTGAGGGACAGACCTCAGCCCCGTAAACCAGCCCGCAACCCGACAAAAGGAATTGAGCCATGACCAAATCTATCATCTATACCCTGCACCTCAATACAGCACCACGCAACGGCAGTCTGACCGCCGCCGCGCTGCAGGCATTTGATCTCAGTGTCCCCGACCCCGGTGATGACCACGACGCGCTGAAACGCTGGACGCAGGCACGGCAGCAACTGGCAGTGGCGACCCGGAACCACTGAATACCACTGAACGAGCCTTGGCATACCAGGGCTCAATTCTTTACCCAGGACCCATGATATGTACCCGAAAGGCAACCTCAATAGACTATGGCTGATCCTCGGCGCGGTTGATGCGCTCGACCACCCCTCTCTCGAACAGATTTCCCGCCAGACCCAGCTGCCGTACGCCACGGTAGACAACCAGCTTAAAAAGCTGGCCCGCGACGAGATCCCCGGCCTGCAGATCAGCAAGACCCGTGGCACCTACGCTATCGACGCCTGGGGGATTCTCAACCCGGCCGGAATCCGTAATTTTTACCGCCACGCTGTTGCAAATATCCATTAAATGGATAATAATGATTACGGTTGAGGGACAGGCTCTCAACCCGGAACAGAGGGACTTGACCATGAAAACCATCACCATCAGCAAGACCGCCGTCCAGGCTGAAATTCTGGACACTCAGGACGTCCCAGTCATCTCGGACTGGGTGCTGTGCGTAGACACTACGGGTATCCCGTGCGCCTATCCGGGCCATGCCGAGCCAAGCGACGAGGCCCGCCTGATGCAGATGATCGAAGTGGGCGAGGGCGAAGACCTCCTGGACGACATACTGCAGTGGGATCTGATCGCCGATGAGTTGACCCCACAGCTGAGCCGTCTGACCGGCACGCCGGTTACCGTCAAGTTCAGCTGAAACACTCCAGCCCGAACGACAAACGCCCGGTACTGACCGGGCGTTTGTATGTTGAGTCGTTACTGAGCTGACCAGTACTCCGCTTTATCCCCCGGCCCGAAACTCAATAAAAGTCAGGGGGAATTCCTGCACCGTCCCTGTTTCCTCAACCGTCTCTATCAGCTCCCCAAGTGACAGAGGGATCATCCGCATTTCCTGTCTCAACCTTTCGCTACCGTTACTCAGGCGACGGTAAATTTTCACTTTTATGACGTATTTGACCGGCGGGTTCCAGGTGCCGTCTTTATTGACCATCTTTTTGGCCAGGCCGTCAAAAAAGTCCCAGACCTCACCGTCTTCATTATCTCTAACAGTCGTTGATAACGTGACAGGATTAGAGCGGACAGGGTAGCTGACGGGGCTGGCCCCGGCGTTGATCTGGTCGGTTTCGATATCCCATGGCTGCTGGCTTATCTCTTTGCAGTAGATATCCCAGTCAGACGGCTGACCTTCAATTTCCAGCCTGAATTGCCAGCTATGCTGGAAGTGGATTTTGCTGGCCCGGTGTACAGTCTGGCGTAGCAGCTCAATCGGTATGTCTTTTCCTGCCATCAGTCAGCAGGTCACTGTGAAGGGGATGATCTCACCCTCTTCCTGCATCCGGGCTTCTACATCGACACGCAGCTGGTCGAGTTCTGCATCTGATCTGAAATGATCAGCAGGCAGGTTGCTGGAGGTATTTACCAGTCGCTGACGTTGCGTATTGAGTTTCTCAAGCGACACATAAAGGTGGTCGCCAATCAGTGAGATACTGCCTGGCGGCAGCTCGGAATCAAGGTCCATTTTCCTGAAATCAAGGAAATATCTGGCTTCAAACGGCCCGGTTCCGCTGAACTGCCAGGTTCGTACTGCGACTTCTTCACCTTCTTCATTTGTTTCGATACGGCTACCAGGCTGCATGTCTGTCAGCAGGCCTGCACAGTCATTCACACCGACAAACCCTGCTGATGTTACAGGTATATCCATCTCAGGGGCTTCTGATATTACGGTGATGATATGGCCTGCTTTGTCCTGATAAGCCCCCAGTGATGTTCTCAGCATCCTGATAAGTCTTTCTTCGTCATGCTCCATCAGCAGGACAAAGCGGTCTCTTACATCCAGCAGCAGCTCATTCGGCGTCATGGTGACTCCCTGTTTGGTAGCAAGTAGGGTTCAGAAAGGAAGGCCCCGCACCAGAGTGGCGCAGGGCAGGTGACGGGAGGGTTAGTGCTCGTCTCCCCAGAAATAGCCGTACATCGTACCCGCTGGCTTCACAATAGATGTACGGTCTTCAACGGAAAGGTCAACACCATCGATGTTGAACCAGCAGTTATGGAAGACCCACTTATGAGACTCCGCACCCTCCGGATTCGACTCCGGGGCCATCTTCAGTGTCACTTTCAGATACGTTTTTTCAAGATGATGCTTGCGCATATGTTTATAAACTGTGCCGTCGATTACTTCCTTGAAAGTAACCGGCATCTCGAAAGCGTTGTTGATATTGCCTGCCTGGAAAATACGCTGGCCGTACATCAGGAATGTCTCCAGCGCCTCACGTAGCATAGGCGGGATCTGGCAACTAACAGACAAAATATTGTCCTGCCCCCAGCCTTCAACTTCCAGCCAATAGTCTGTGCCGAGCAGCCCTTCGCCTTTTTTCAGCATCTGCTGAACTTTTTCACGTTTGACGCCGACGTTTCCCTTTGCGCCTGTAATTTTCATATTCACCCCTACCCGAAGGTATTCTGTATATCGCTGGCGTTCAGCATCGCTTTGGTCTCGATTGTCAGGTTGACCGTTGCTCTCAACGGATTTCCGGCTGAATCCTTCGGGCCGTCTATCGAGGTCTCTGTTATCTCGATATGACATTCCGGGTACATGATCATCCGGCCCGACTGTAGAGATACCAGCTGTGGTGCCCGCCCAAAAGGCGTTGCAAAGTTCACCTCCGGGCTTGCCATCTGCTCCAGCATGATGATTGCCTGTTTGACCTCAACATCAGCGTCTGCCCAGGCGTAAAACTCCAGCACCAGGGTAAATGTATGGGGCTGGTTACCGTTCCAGACCTGCGTTGACTGCAGGGTGCCTTTTGATGTGGCACCCGTTGCGGTCTGGATCAGCCCCCCCATACGTTCAAAGCTGCTACCCGCGCTGTCCTGCTCGAAGGGCGATTCCCAATTGGCGGTCAGTTGCCGTGAAGAACCCTCGCCAATCAGCCCGACTACGGTGCCAGGCGGCCCCTGGATATAGGCCAGCAAGTGCTGTGATACGCCGGGGTCACTGATGCCGACGGCCATCAGAGGCCCAATTTTTTGCGTTTATTCATGGACTTGGCTCTGGCCTGTTTTGCTGCGCCAGTATTCGCCTTCATCCGTGCTTTTTTCAGCGCCGCTCGCTGTTTTGCCGTCATACGGCGCTTACGACGGTTTGTGCGCACATACTTGACCTGCCCATCAACGATCTTCTTGACGACCCCCTCTGTAATCAGCGAGGGGCGGACTGCAAACTCAGATATCAGCTGGTCATCTGTTTGTGGTGCTGATTCGAGGATGGCATTCAGATGCCCCCCCAGTGTCTGACAGGCCTGCTCATCCCCTTTCAGGGCTGCCTGAACATTCACCGGGTCTGCACCCAGACCGATCATCGCTTCTGCTGCAGACTCCATAATCGCTTCACAGAGCCAAACCTCGTCGTCATCCAGTCTCAGTAGCTCTTCGCTGTCGCCTTCACCGGGTTCAGGTGTGACACAGCCTTCGGTGATTACCTCAAGCATATCGAAGGTGTAATTACCCTCGCCGCCATCAGCAAATGTCAGTGCAACAGCCATACCGGTGGCACGCTGTTGCTGATCGGCAAAGTCAGCCGTAGCGGCATCCATCGCAGCTTCAGTGATCAATTCCGGCTCTGGGGCTTTCTGCCCCGGATATGGCGCGAAGATCTGATCACCGCCCCCCTGGAGCAGGAGCCCTGGAATACTTACATCAGGCATACGTTCTCCTTGGTACGCCCTTTAGCGCACAATCTTTGGCTGACCGACAATTCGGCGAGCCGAGCCAGTTGGGCAGTACGACCAGACAACCTGCCAGAGATCAATCTCCAGCTGCGTTATCTCGATAACCATCGGATCATCACCATCTTCTGGTTCTCGCGGTTTGACAATTGCACCGCTGATGATCAGGTCATCACGGATCTCCTGCATCAGATCCCGCAAGACTTTCTCTGTCAGGCCATCGGGTTCAAACTTGGCGAGTGACGCTGCAGCAATGAAGCGATGGACAATGTAGTTATCTATCGCCGTGACCCAGTTGAATCGGCTGTAGTTGTCCAGGTAATGACAGGTCAGAGCATCATTGATAACGACACCAGGGCCTGAGCTGTTAGGCACAATCGGGTTTATCCGGTTATCAGTCAGCAGTTCGCCATCAATGGGCGTTCGCGGGAATAGCGCCACTACATCCCGCCGGTTGATTGTGCCCCGTTTAGCTCCGGCTGGCGTGTAATGGATGCCGGGTACATCCCCAGTGAACAAGCGGTTGCCCTTTGCCTTGGCTCCGCAGGCGGCACCCGATACTCCCCAGACGCCATCAACATTATATACAGGGTCTTTAGCCTTGTATGGTGCCCAGTATGCTGATGCCTGACGGGACTGAATCCCGGCGTCTTTCTGCCACTGCACAGCACCGCCCTGATCCAGATACGGAGGAATATCAAAGCGGAATTCAATATGCCGTCCGTTTGCAATTTCCGTCGCATTAGCGATAACGGTTGTGTCGTAGCATCCTGCGGCGAACAGCTCGTTCACCTCCACCGACATATTGCGGAATACATTCCAGGCCTTCACATAATCATCGGTGGTAGGACGCCCACCGCCGGTACCGCCTTCAAATGCAATGCGCTGCTTGCCTGCCGTTTCCAGCGTGGCGGGTAATGCAGACAGATCCACTTCAGGGGCAGCATCGACCGCAAGGCGGCTGGACTGCGTTTTGAATACCGCTTCGATATACGCCGGACGGCCCATATCATCACGGTCATCAACATCAAACCCGACTACGTGGCGCTCAACCCGGTCAAATTCGTTCGTGCGGTCTTTCTCCCACACTTCGATTACAGCCCGCTGCTTGTCGGCATTCCAGCTGAAGGTGATCTCTCGACCTTTGGAATCATCACCATCCTTCGGATACAAAACCAGCTGAGTGCCATTTCCGGCAATAATCTGGTCATCAAAATCATGCTGGCCTTTAACTACAGAGCCATCATTCATCAGCGATATGGACGGCACCCTGGCATCAGCTGCAACAACACGCACAACAACAACTTTCTGTGCTTCGGCAGCGGCTTCCGCCACATGGCGTAGCCCTTCCGCATGAGCGCCCATTTTCAGCGGAAATGCCTTACCGAAGGTGCGCTCCACCTCGGGCGCGGTAAGGCGGTGTGGCACTCCGGGCAGGCCTTTACGGGCCTCAATCACCGTGCCGAACACCGAGACCTCACCACCACCGGTGGTGTAGTTATGGTCCAGAGTCTCTAATACGATGATATTGGGTGCGTTAGTTACCGTATTGGGGATCACTGGCCACCCCCATCAGTAGTTTTGTCAGCAGCCTTACCGGTCGTTTTTCTGCTGGAGCCACTGCTCGGCGTTTTCTTTTCAGGCTTGGCATCTTCGCCGGAAGACTCATCCGACAGCGTTATAAGCGTTATAAATGGTCGGGACTTTGCCAGATCACGGATACTCTCAAGCTGGTCAGGGCTGACCAGCATTTCGTGGTCTTTACATCCCGCAGGAACCTTACAGTTACCCGCCCGGCTGGTCAGACTGAAAGAGTGGCCTGTCGGGTTTGTTACCACAATTTTGGTTTTTGACATGTACATACCTGTTCAGTTAGTTAGCGTCGGAAGGATTAGCTGAAGTTCCTGATCTTTATCCAGGTGAAGAAGTCTTCACCGTTACCTGGGTGGATATCGCGGTAATCCAGCGACCAGGCGGTATCTCTTATTTTCAGGTTGGTAGCGCGTGTATCCTGTCGCAGGGGGATCAGCGGAATAGCAGAGGCAACAACCAGCCCGGCCTGGCTGTGATTGCGGCCTTTGGCGTAGCAGAGCGTCATATCAGGCATTGGCTCGCGGGTGACCGGATCTGCCATGCCTGGATCACAGTAGAGTTCTTTCCCTTCTACGGTGCCAACATAGTGGGGTTGAGGAGATTCGCGGTAACCTGGGGCAGGTTTAAAGCTTGGCAATGTCCGCCAGAATCGGCAGGCATCAATACCAGCAATCATGCCCTTCATACCGGACACTTTGGTTTTCATCAGCAGATATGTGGATGCCTCGCTGACAACTTCATCGACCGTTTCATAATGGTCGCGCTTACGCAGGCCATCAGGGCATTTGGCATCAAACCCAAATACGCTTTGAGCGGCAAAATACATTAACCGGAGGTTTTTCCGGTCTTTATCAGCACCCACAATCTGCCGGATACCGGTCAGAATCAGGTTATGTGTATTGACGTTGAACTCACGTTGCATAGCCATCAGGCTTTGCAGGCCTGATACCCCGCCCAGTGCTGACTCGTGCGGTTTCATCGTCCATGACTCGATCTGATGATCAATCAGAGGGATCAGTTCGGGACGAGCCTCAATATTTACATCGTAGCTAAAGTGGATTTCCACCCCCGACGCCGGGGCTGTAGCAAATTCGATAGAGAGCTTACCACCGGCATAATCAACTTTATTTCCAGCACTGGCGGAAGCCAGCGGAACAGGGTTTGGCTCCCCGGCTGGCGGCACCCAGACACCACTGCCGTTATCAACGGCGACAACCTTACGGCCAAGGTACACCTTTACATAACCACCGCTGTTAGTGGCTCCCTTTTTCAGCGGTACGCCTGCATCAAGCTCGAATACTCGCTTACTGCCATCCCCATGCGGAGTGCTGGCTGGCTTGATATGGTCCATCGCTGAGTATTGGCCCGAGAAGGCCTCATCAATCACATCACCTTGGTTCAGGTCGCCAAATGTGGAAGCAGCAACTCGGGTGATACGGTAAATCTCAGCCGTATCCTTGGTTGCTGGCACTGAGGTGGACATTGCGCTCGTGATCGTGGACAGTGCCACCGGCATAATCAGAGCGGCAAGATGGTCGCGTAGCGGAATACCTTCGGTTGTTGAAAGAAAACCGGCGTTTTCGGCGATCAATGAACTACTGCCGAATGTGCTGGCCATATTTCTGCTATACAGGTTATTTATCGCATCATGAGTGGTGGCCAGCACTTCCACATCAGGCATTCTGCCTGTGCTCTGATAGTAGCTGCGTATCGCGTTCGCCGTTGATGTAGCAACGTAGCTTGCCGCATTTTCATTACCACCACCGGCAGACTCAAAAATACTGCCGCCAATCCGGCCATTCAGCAATTCAGCCCGAGCGCTGTTGTCGCTGATAAATTCATTGCCATCAAGCTGCGGCTCTATAACCGTAGCGTGCATAGCGTTCGCTTTCTGCTGAATATCAGCAACCTGCGCTTCATATTCGTTTTCGGTACTCATCGTCGTCGGTGTCCCTGATACGATCTTGAAAACACCGATGGTACGTGCCACTAACACGCCCACATAGTCAGCACAACCCCACCTGTTTCAGCCCGTCCGGTGCTGACTACCCACTGCCCAACGACAGGGTAGGCTGGTGTTTTTCCAAACCAGAACGGATTTGATCATGGGATTACTGTTATATGGCAGCAAGGGCTCAGCGGTATTGCGGCTGCAGCAAGCGCTGAACAAGGAAGGATTTGATCTCCAGGCGGACGGCCACTTTGGTAAGAAAACCGAAGATGCGGTTATGTCCCTGCAACAGAGATATGGGCTATTGGTTGACGGTATCGCCGGGGATGAGGTGCGAGAGGTGTTGGGCTATTACGGAGATACCCGACTGCACCTGGAAGAGTCAGATCTGATAGACGCCGCCACCCAGCTGGATGTAGACCTGCCTGCAGTCAAAGCGGTGCATACCATTGAAAGCAAGGGGCATGGTTTCCTGGCTGATGGCCGTCCAGTTATTTTGTTTGAACGCCACATTATGCTTAGGCGACTGAAAGAGCATGGTGTAGACCCTGAGCCATGGCTGAAAGATGACCGCTATACCGGCGTCGTAAATGTCCGTTCGGGTGGCTATATCGGTGGAGCAGATGAACATAACCGGCTGAGTGCGGCATCTACGATCCATGCTGACGCAGCACTGGAGTCCTGTAGTTGGGGGCTGTTCCAGATTATGGGATACCACTGGCAGCGATTGGGGTATGACAGCATCCATCAGTTTGTTGCGCTGATGGCAGAGCATGAGCGCAACCAGCTGGAAGCGTTTGTACGGTTTGTGAAGCATGACAGTGCTATTCACCGGGCGTTGCAGCGTCATGACTGGACTGATTTTGCCCGCCGTTACAACGGCTCTGGTTACGCTAAAAACCGTTATGACACAAAGCTGGCCGCCGCATGGGATATGCACCGCAAAGGGATTGCCGGTGGTGAACAATGAGCCTGACCGCACTGGCGGCATTTACCCCGCTGCTGGGCCTGGCAGGCTGGCGTACCTGGGATAAGCGCAAGCCTGGCAGTTGAAAAAACGCCGGGAGGGAGGATGGTTCTGCAACCGAACTCCCGGCCAAAAACGCGGACATACTGCAGGCAGTGTGCAGACGCTCCCTCATTGTGGCTACAGCAGATGTCTGCTGCGGTTAAAATTGTATAGCAGGGGTGCAGTACTGGCACTCCCTGCCTGTTCAGACCGTTGGTTAACGGCCGTTGATTTTTTCCAATCCGAGAGGCCTTCTCATCGCAAACAACGTACCCATAGCCGCTACCTGCAAACGAGTGTCACGGGTTGCCAGCCCTTTCAGCAGATAGTGACAGATTGTTTTGTACTGCAGCCCGTCATAACGCGCCTGATCGCGCTTCGCTTCGTCGTATACATCTATGTAGGTTTCCAGCCGTTCATCGCCCAGATCCTCTACCTTTGAACCGGGCTGTTCATGCCTGGCTGCCGGATAGGGCAGATCAACGCCGCTCAGATCGCAGAACGGGACGACCCCTTGTACCTGGAATAGTTGTTGTTCCGATGCAGCCTCTGGTGCTGGCAGCAGCTCAGCCTGTTCAGCCTCCAGCCGTGGTTGATATTCGTTCTGATACAGCTGCATCAGTAGCTGATAGCCCTCAACACTGAACAGCCTGACCACATTGCCCCCCTGCCCCTGATCTTTCAGTTGCTGGAAACCTGGCTGACTGGTTGATAGAACCCAGCAGCTTTCGGCAAATTGGTCTTTGTTTTTATGGTACAGGTAGGTCAGCTGGCCAACGCTATGGCCTGTCAGTTGCTCAATGAGTTTAAAGGTGATCACCGGTTTGCCATCCAGCTGCATCCAGTGTGGGCCGGTGGTGTTGATTGGGGGTTCAGATGGGGCCAGGGGAGTAGGAGCGGATTGCTGTGACTGGAAGTAGTTCATCACCAGATGGCGCTGTACCTGCCATGCCAGATCGTCCTGAAAGGACTTCACCAGCATCAGATAGCCGGTCAGTGTCAGGACAGTCAGGCCCCGTGGCGGGACGTTGATTCCAAAAGTCCGAAAAACGGACTTTTGAGAAAAATCAATAAGATAGAAGTCTTCTCCTTCGACGAACCGCAGCTTATTTTCCGAAAACCTCTTACGAGCAGTGTTGTTTGGGCGCTGATGAATCTCATCAATCATTGCGAATGTGAGGACAGGCTGTCCGTTGTATTCGACACGGGGTGGCGTAGGGATGTTAAGTGTTGCAGCAGTAGATGGGGTGTTTTCCATAACGATGCTCTCTGTTATACCAGTAGAGCCGCCAATCTGGTCTCAATCAGATTGGAGGCAGGCTGAGCAAGTTTGAGACTACCGAAACAGAGAGGAACGGCATCACCACAAGGGTGTCTCACCCAGCCCGCCATAAACACCCGGCCCGAACAACAGACACGGTAAAGCGGGCACAAAAAAACACGCGGCGCGTGCTATGGGCCTCTCGTTATCCGGGGTCTCAATCCCGCACGCTGGATTTTGCCAGCGCTCGGAAATCGTAAGCCCGGATTACAGCGTCGTCAATGGGATGGATGAAGATTGAAACTGCAAGGTATTTACGCCCCGAAAAAGAAACCTCAAGCACCCAAAAAACAACAAAACGACACTTATGGTTATAATACATTTTTTTGATGTTTATAAAACGGCTAAAGGATGTCTTTTTGATGTTTTAAGGGTGTCTTTTTGGCGCTATTGGTTCCATTCAGGCGCTGTATGCGCGCTCGGGTAGCGCGGGTCATGCTCAACCTTGCGTACATGTGTGACCAGAGGTCTCTGATCTGACCCGGTGCCGACCGGCAGAGTGTTCAGCTTTGCGCTTTCCATAATGCAGTTGTGCATAAACTCCAGCCCGGCTCTAATGTCCCCCTCCGCTATGGACTCTGTAATGGCCTCTGGTACGTGAAATGGAAAATCGGCTACCCAAGCCTGGGTTTTTTCCAATCGTACCTTAGACGCCTCCTCAGAGGCGCTGAGCTGCTGTTTCAAGTCGGCCAGCTCAGCGCTCTGGCTGGAGAGTGACTCTGTAAGCTCTGCATTTTCTGTAATCAGAGACTCATTCTCTGCACTAAGAGCAACTGCCTCAACCACAGGGGAATTGATTGAGTTTAGATAAGCACGCGCACGCTCTTCGGGCACTCCCAGACGGGTAGCGGACTCCAGTATCAATGCTTCATGCTCCTGCCCTTCATACAGGGGTGTGTCACCTTCTGCACTTTCGGTAATCAGCGCGTAAGGACGAGAGCTGTTGAACCCTGGGCTTACAACGTAATCCATGCCCAGATAAGAATCCGGGCGCGAGATTCCTATGCGTCGGCCATCCTGTCCTGGCATTGCCCAGCTAAAGCCGCCAACTTTCGAGTCAATCATCGACTGAATGACCTTGCCTGGCTCAGTATCCAGCACCTCTACCTCATAGCTGACCTTGGTGCCATCTATTGTCAAACCCGTAGTAATGCAAGCGGGCACGTTCTCAACGATAATAGGCCCTGTTCGGGTAGCTACCAGGTCAGACTCACCAGGCTGGAGTTTGCCAAGTGTTCTGCGGTTATGGCCAAAATAGCCGACCGCTTCACGGTTTCTGATCAGCTCCTGAGTAGCAGGCGCGTTGATCACCGCTGTTGTCTTGGCGAGGTCATAGTTACGGTGATTACCGTAACTCTTACCGGGATCTGTCAGGTCGAATGACCCTGTTACTTTTCTAACCATCAGGTAACATCATCCATAAATTCGGTTATGGTGGCGTATACCATTGCCCGGACATCTGCCGGTGTCATGGTGTCTACGCCCTCTGTGATTACACCGCTACCCTCCTGCCCTTTGTCAGCACCAGCAGAGTCTTTACCTGCATCAATGCTTTTCAGCAGCTCTTTTGCCTGATCTTCAGGCATCTTCAGCAACTCTGTGAACAGCCAGTTGCCATAGCGGTCTTTGTTCACATTATTCAGCTCCGGGTCGATCAGCTGTAGCAAGGATGTGACGGTAGTGGCAAAGGTGGCAGCGTTATCACGCTCTTCTGCTGCTTCGCGGGCGATGGCTGTAGACATGGAGTTAAACAGGATTCGCCAGGGCTTATCGCTATCCCGATAGACCTTGCCGTATTTGTACGCGACGTGGATTTCAAAAAGTCGGTCGATCATATCGTGGGCTGCAACCCGGATTGCCTGTGCTTTCATCGCTGCCATCACAGACAGCCGGAAAAAACCACCGTCCCCGAGGCCACCCGACAGCGCGTCACCAAAACCGAGCAGAGATGGGTCTATGCCGATGGCGCTACCCAGTCGGTTGATATGGAATTTCACATCTTCGATATGGGCGATATTCGGATCGCCTTCCAGTGTATTTATATCGACCTGGCCAGAGCCAGTGCCGAATATCGGATACATGCTGTTCCAGGTGGTTTTTATCTTGCTCTTCTTCAGGTCGCGGGCTGCTTGCGCCTCCGCTGTTTTCTTCAGTGATTCACCAATGGTACGCAGATATTCAGCCGCTTTCGGTGGTGAGAGTCGCCCGGTGTTTACACCAATCAGGCGGTCTATCACAGACGCGTTTCTGCGGCTCATTTTCAGTGACTGGATTGCATCCTGCAGATCAACCCAGGGTTCGTAAGCGGTTTCAATCAGTCCCTGACCATAGTCAGCGGACTCAATGAATCCTTCCTGCTGCCAGCGCTCGTTGGCGATATCAAAAACATCACCCGCATGACGAACAGGCTCAACAACCAGTGGTTGAGACAGGTTTGGGAGCCTGATCTCTGTAAAGGTCCAGGGCGGCATCAGTTCTACTTTGCCGATTTTCCCTTTTGTGCCGGTCTGGTGATCACTGCTGAACCCTGCCAGCTGGCCTGCTCGCTCATAACGGCGGGTAAACCGAGGATGGGTGTAGTAGTCATTCCTGACCAGCTCTACGCCAACGCCTTTCTGGCCGTACACCCGAAGTGGGTTCCAGCCAAATAGCGCCGCTGGGTACACCCAGCGTTGAATCTCTTCGTTGATCAGTTTGGTGAAGGTCGTACGAAGGTCTTCCAGAATCGGGTCTTCGCTATCACCACGGGCGCTGTCGATAGAGATTACGTTTCCGGTGGCCTGGTCAGCTGCTAGTGCATGGGTGATGTGCATCTTCAGGCCGGAGTCGATTGTCGGGTCTCTTGCCATCAGTGTCAGTGTTTCGTACTTCTTCAGCCGGTCGGTGGGCATCTGTTTGATGATCATTTCATCAGTGCCCACAGTGTTGTGCATAGACGGTGGCAGGTTGTCGCTACCCAGATCAGTTGTCACCGCTGCTGTGGTGCCCATTTGTACCCCGACCGGCGACAGGTGCTGGTCGGAGCTGGATGCTCCTGGAAAGAGCCGGTCAAATATTCTGGACATGATGCCCCCTCCACACTGTTGTGGGGGCAAAGGGTAATTTGGGGCGTTATCTGGGCATAGGCAGCATAGAAAATCATGTTTTCGCGTGACTGCTCCCCGCCCTGTCGGGCGAGGCTTCCAACTTCTCAGGCCGCTGCCGGTGCGTGACCGGACTTACGCAGGCCTCCATTGGCAGGAACCGACAGTCCTTCGGCTCGTAATTTAATAACCCCCTGCTGACGGATATTGAGTGCAGCATTAATATCCCGGTCATGTTCTGCATGACAGGTCGGGCAACGCCAGTGCCGCACTGACAGGGGCAAGGACTCTGCCTTGTATCCGCAGCAGGAACAGGTCTTAGAGCTGGCGAACCACTGATCTATTTTGACCAGATGCTTGCCCTGTGCTTTAGCCTTATACTCCAGCTTCTGGATCAGGCTGAACCAGCTGGCATCCGCAATATGCTTCGACAGTTTGCGGTTCTTCAGCAGGTTTTTCACTTTCAATGTCTCGACGACCACCGCTTGATTTTCGTCAATGAGTTGTCGGGACAGGTTGTGCTGAAAATCGGCACGGGCGTTTGCAAGGCGCTCATACACCCTGGCAAGTTTCAGCCGCGCTTGCGCACGTCCTTTGCTGCCTTTCTGGCAACGGGACAGGGCTTTTTGCTTGCGTCGAAGGTTTGCGGCGGCACGTTTCAGGAATCGTGGATTCGCTATTTTGTTGCCTTCTGAGTCGATGGCGAGGTGGGTAAGCCCCATATCAACGCCCAGTACCGTATCGACAGTTTGCAGGGGTAAGGGGGCTTCTACAGCGTCCTCAATCAACAGCGAGGCGTAATACCTCCCCGTCACGGTACGAGACAAGGTGATACTTTTTAACGTGCCTGTTAGTTCGCGGTGAACCCTCGCCTTGATCGGTCTCATCTTCGGCACTTTGATCCAGTTCTCACCCGCACTGACGCTCATGCAATGGTAACTGGACTGCTTCCCGTGCTTGCGCTTGAACTTCGGGTAGCGTGCTGGGAGCTTCGGGTCGAAGAAGTTCTGAAAGGCTTTATCGAGGTTGATACACGCTTGCTGGAGTGCAATGGAGTCAAAATCCTTGAGCCATTGATACTTGCGGGACTTCTTGGCCACCGCCAGCAGCGGCTTGAGGTCTTTCTTGGCACGGAGTTTTGTACCATGCCGCCGGTACTGTGAGCGGATAATATGCAGCGCCTTATTATACACAAACCGTGCAGCACCGAACTGGCGATTAAGAAACTCCGCCTGCTCGGGTGTCGGGTAGATGCGTACTTTTGTGGCCCTTAACATTTAAGTGCTCGCAGATTCAATATAGCAATTATAAAATTTGTAATGAAATTTGTAAATGAATGTGCGTGTAGAGTCAGGCCATGCTGGATTAGAACCGCTGCGCGGTTCCCGCTTGTATCCCCGCCCGATTGGGCGAGGGTTTACGCGGAGTTTGCTAAAATGGTGGGACGAGCAGGGAAAAGAAGCCAGAGGGCTTCTAAGACGCACGAAGAATGTTACTTCAGGTGTGAAATCTCTACCGCAAGCATTAGCTGAATTTCAAGATTGGTTTAATCAATCCTGCATATCCGGTGGGAATAAATATGGTCCTGAAGTGTGGGCCAACGACCCTTCATTCGACTGCGAAATTCTGAAAGCAGCCTTTAAAACACAGGATATGCAGCCCCTCTGGAAGCATTATGATGAACGTAGCTGTCGCACAATCATCTCTTTGCATCGGTCGATACTGAAAAGCAGCCCCAAAAAAGACCTGCCTTTTGAAGGCGTCCCTCACCACGCTTTGCATGATGCACGCCATCAGGTGAAATACGTTAGCACTGCCTACCAGAACCTCAGCAGGGGACGATAACGCTATGGGCTGGAAAACCGTAAAAGACAAATACAGGATCAAACACAATGTTTGCCTGACGAAAAAAGGAATCTGTATTGGGTCTGGGTATGTTCACGACTTTATCGTTATTAACCCGAAAACTGGAGTGATAGAGAAGCCGTACGACGGTCGTCACAATGACGACCTGAAGCGGTATATGTCCGAGATGACCGCAGATCCTGCCGCCCTCTGGATAGCGGTTCTTGCCACTGACCAGTTTGAGGTGTCGCTGCCCGTCTACACCTATGATGGGGCCGATATTGTGCTGAAATACTGCGAGCAGTACGGCTGGCCTAACGTAACGCACGACGGCTGCATGATGTATGAAAACCGGTATTCAAAAGACAGGGAGACCGTTGCGCTTTGGGCAAAGAAAAGCGCTCAGGCGGGTATATCCAGTCTGACCATGCTGTTAGAACGCACTGAACAGGCAGCGGCTTCCATTCGACGGGATCTGCAGGAGCAAGAAGAGCATCTGCAACGCCTCAATACTGAATATCCAGAATCAGAGGCCAAAACTGTGAGTATGCGGATTTACGACTCAGATGAATGTCTGGGAAAACAGCTGAGAGTATATGACAAGGGATGAGTTCAATAGCTCAAGATTTAACGCTAACACCTGGGTGCTATACGAAGACGAGCTGAGGTATGTAATAGCGATTGATTTTGAGGAGGCGCTGTTCGCTCTGACCGAAGAAAAAGCGCCTGTACCCGCAGAAGAATGGCGCTGGGTGCGGTGTGAAAGCGTCACGGTCAGACCCCGGCTGATGGTAATTAAGTAGTGGGAAAAACAGCTAATTTGACGACACGGGCCGCTGTGACATAGGATTCGGGGGCGCTGGCAAAATCCAGCGTGCGGGATTGAGACCCCGGACAATCACAGCAGCCCTGTAACACGCGCCTGCGTGTTTTTTGTGCTCGTTTTATGGCGAGCCGGGGAGGCACCTTTAATGGTGGCCGGTGCTGTGACCGGTAGTCTCAACCTTCCTTGGCCTGCCACCCTATCCATTCAGCACCACATCAGAAAAGACTTCTATCTTGTTGATTTTAATGAAAAGGGTAAATTTTACCCTATTGGAATCAACGTCCTGCACCAGGTGCTGCCACCAAAAGCTGCAATCTCACCCTGTACATCAAAAAGACATCCTTTAGACGTTCTATAAACATCAAAAAAATGTATTATAACTATAAGTGTCGTTTTGTTGTTTTTTGGGATTCTCAAGGTTTCTTTTTTGGGATATGAATACCTTGCAGTTTCAATCTGCATCCATCCCATTGACGGCACTGTAATCCGGGCTTACGATTTCCGGGCGCTGGCAAAATCCAGCGTGCGGGATTAGCAGCCCGTTTGATTACAGCGCCTGAAAAAAGACGCTTGCTTTGTATTGCGTCTTTTTTGTTGGGCAAAGCTCAGTCACGCCTGTGTTATGGCGGGTTGAGTAGGGCAGACCTCGGTCTGGCCGGTTCCTGTGATCCCGGTACTGCTAACCCTGCTCAATCTGCCACCATTCGAGATTAGCAGCTCGGGTGGCTGACTTAATAATCACAGGAGGCCAGGTATGGCTACTACCCCTACCCAAACTGCGTCCGCAGAATTAAACCCCCTCGATCTGATTTCTATCGACAATAACAGCGCCACAACCACCTCATTCAAGGTGGCCAAGGTGTTCGGAAAGCAGCACCATAACGTTTTGAGAAAGATCAAAGATTTGGGGTGCTCCGAAGAATTTGCAAAACTCAATTTTGAGGTTTGCTTTAAAAACAACGAGTTACAGAACGGTAAGCCACAGCCCTACTATAAAATGACCAAAAACGGTTTTGTGCTGTTGGCGATGGGATTTACCACGCAGAAGGCGATGAAATTCAAAGAGGACTATATCGCCGCATTCGACTGGATGGCTGAGAAGCTGTTAAAGCAGCAGTCTGCACCTACTCCCTCCACCCCATCTGAACCCCCAATCGACACCGCTGGCCCCCACTGGATGCAGATTGATAACCAGCCAGTAATCACTTTCAGAGGGATTATTGCTATCCACGGTTACCAGATCGGTCGGCTGAACTATCTGTATCACAAACATGAATCCCGCTTTGCCCGCCATAGCTGGCTACTGGCTGCCAGTAATGAACGCTTTCAACAGCTGAAGGACCAGGGCCAACTGGGCTGCATTGTCCGGTTGTTTGATGCAGAGGGCTATCGGTTGCTGCTGCAGCTGCATCAAAACGAATATCAGCCACGGCTGCCTGGCGGGCAGGGTGATCTGTTACCTGAACCAGAACCTGATAAACCTGTACTGCAGTTTCACACCGCCGTGCTTCACCCTGTCCACCGGTTGCCGTTTATCAGCGGTGCTGATGACCCGTCAGGCTGTTCATTTTGGGATGTGCCAATGACCGGTGGTTACTCCGGCGGCCTGCAAACGGGCCGGGCACTGGCGCTGATCTATCTGAACCATATGGCAAATCGGGGCGATGCAGGCGGCTGTCTGTCTGATGTGGTGCTGGCTCTGATCAGAACATCAGGCGAGCTGGATAGTAAAACCCGACTGGGGCAGGTGATCGGCTTCTTCAAAGCGCTGGATGATCTACTGACACTGCTGAAGTTCGGGGAGTCGGTACATGGCAACGACCAGGATTTACTGGATCTGGCCAATGATGGGCTGGATGGGGTAATCCGAGAGTAACACTGCGATTGTGTAACCCATAAAAGAGCCGGTCAAAGACCGGCTCGCTGAGTAACGCCTTATAGGCATAACTTTAACGCATAAAAAGCGCCTTTATGATGCCTTTGTGCTGTTTATGACGGCGATTATCCCTTCGATCTCTTCATCAGCGATCAGATACGACTCTGCGCCATCAGGTGTATCAACCAGCTGGCTGTTTGAGTACATAGTACCGGCAGCCATCACCCGTTCACTGTAGCTGTAGATAGCCGCCACCGTCAGTTGATCTGTGGTGTAGGTCAGCTGGTCTGCAACGCTGTCGTCTACCTCTGTGCCGAACAGATCCTGATGGCCACGCTGTATCAGCAGCCGCTTGAGTGGCCACCAATACGGCCCATAGCTGCGGTACATTGTCGGGTTTTTATTCAGCACACCGGCTACGCTGTCCAGATAGCCGGGGACAAAATCATCATCCAGCCCTTCTGCCTGGATCAGTTCCTGCAGATCATCCTCGCTGTACTTCAGTAGATCAGTCATCAAACACCCCCATCAGTTTTTCAAAGCCTTTGCTTTTCACGGTATCCATGGGGATATGCCACCATAGATCGTTACCTACGATACTCCAGACCGCATCATAATCCCGCTGCAGTGGTGCTGACCGCCCTGCTGCTTTATCCGCCAGCGGCCCATTGCGGCCAGCCGGGTCAAAGAACATCATCCGCTCACCTGGCTCTGAGGTGTAGCTACGCGCCCCTTTGTTGCGTGGCTTCCAGACCCAGGTATCTGTATTAAGTCGTACTTTAATGCCCAGGGTATCAAAGAATTCTTTTACTTCGCCCGGCAACAGGGCGTTGATTGCAGCTTGTTTCTCCTCCTTCTCAGCCAGTTCTATTTCGGCAGCCTGCTTGGCTTCAATCAGCAGCAGCTCAGCTTTTTCCTTGAACTGAGCAATAACACGTTCCGTGCCAGCCTTCGCGGAGCTTCTTAACTCTTCCACGTTATCGTTATCGAATCCCTGCTCTGATAACAACGCCTCTACCTGCTCATACAGTTTGTACTGCACAGAGGTGGGGTTCGATGTCAGGTACTGCATATGTCTGTAGATGGTTGATACCCGCTGCTCACCGGTAACACCTTTTATTCCTTCTTCCAGTCTGGTCAGCAATGCAGCGATCTGCTGAGCCTCAGCCTGCTCTGCCGCAATGGCAATCTGCTGTGCATCGGCGTTCTTGCCAAACTGCGTCCCGGCATCACTTAACCAGTTACCGCCAAGTAGTTCATTGCCAAAGCTATGCACAGGATGGCGGTTGTGAGTGCTTTCAGCTTTGTATGACCGGTACAGCAGCTCCATTGCTTCACGCTGCCAGACCTTATTCTCTGGTTCAGGCAACACCAGTATGGCGCTATCCGGCACCCGTTTGCTCGGTGAGTGGTATAGCAATGGGCCGTCTGCTGTCTCTCTGTACAGAACGTTGCCCAGTTTTTTTATCAGAGTGGCGCTATGCTCTGATAGCCAGGCCTGATCCAGCCCCAGCTTCGGCAGGTCCGCATAGGTTTTTTTCAGGTCACCGGACAGCAACATCTGCTGGTTCATCTCTGATTTGCTGAGGCTTACAGGGGTCAGCCCCTTCGGCAGCCGTGATACGGGGCGGTTATAAATACTGAGTCCGTTACCCATCACACGCAGAGTCACTGTTGAGCTTTCCAGGTCCAGATCAGCCTGATAAAACCGTTCTCTCCACTCAAAATAATCTCCCTGAGTAATCACCAGCCCGGACAGGGTTGTCAGGTAATCACCATCCTTCAGTAACCGGCGGGCATCGATGTCGATACGGCCTTTATCCTGCGCGGTATGCAGATTGCCCTCAATCAGTTTGAGCTGTGATTCGGCTCTGGCCTTTTTCTCTTCCATCCGCTTGCGGGCAGCTGCTGGGTCTGCAGCACGCTGCAGGGTGCTGGCCAGGCGCTGGTCAAACTCCTGCAGGAACAGCTTGTGTGTTTTATGGTTCGCCAGATCAATGGTTGCCCGCTGATTGGCCCGGTCTCGCTTGGCCTGCTCTTTCTCGGCCCTCCGGGCTGCAATGCGGCGCTTCTGCTCTTCCGGGTTGGCTGCCAGCATGGCGGCATATTCTTCCTCCATCCCCGCATTTGCATTGCTGACCTCATGATCAGAACCGTTAAACAGATCACCAATCCAGCTCGCCTTGTGTTTCAGCAGGTTCAGCCGGTATTCGTCGAATGACCCCTTGCCCAGGTAATAGAACACATCCACCGAGGCAGCAGTGTTGCCCTGTCGTACACCACGGCCATTACGTTGCTGAATACTGGCCGGTGTCCAGGGGAGTGTCAGGTGGTGAATAGCGGTGGTGCCCTTCTGCAGGTTAACGCCCACTTCGGCCTTTTTGTTGGCGATAACAATACGGGCTTTACCGCTGTTGTAGCTGGCGCTGATCTTCTCCAGCTTATCGCCGCTGGCCGTATCGCTGTTGATAATGGCAACCTCACCCTCTGCGATTGGCAGATGGTGGGTAATAATTCTCTTCAGCTTGTCATGTTGCGACTTCTCTTCTGTGAAAATCAGCTGCTTGCCGCCACTTTCATAGCCTTTACGCAGATTTTCCAGCATTTTTGCGTACTTCGGCATAACCGGGTGCGCCACACCCTTCAGCGGGATTTTATGGCCCTTCAGACGGCTGACCACCTCTTTTTCGTAGGCTTCAGGCACCACCAGGGTGACGGTCTGGCCGTCATTATCAAACCGCAGCATCTCTTCCAGGCGAGAGGTCACCATTACGGTTTCACCCTCGTTATCGCCGTCCCCCTTAACGCGCTTCTTGATCTCTTCTGGCAGGGCTGCAACCAGATCCTTTACATCCTCTGCATACTTCGCAGGGAACGTAAACGTCATGGTCTTCATGAACAGGTCCAGGTCTGTCGTTACCCTGTCCATATCACGAATGATTGAAAATACGGGGCGCGCTTCTTCCAGACTGACCGTGCCATCCGAGTTCAGCCGTTCGTATTCATCCTGGTTAATTGCATCCGCTTCTTTACGCAGCTCTTCATAGATTTCTGCTTGAATGGGCAGCATATCTACAGCAGCATTTACCTCGTTAGCGTCCGGCATTTTCAGGCTGTTGTCGGCATCGTTAACATCTTTGGCGCTTTTCATATTAACGAAGCGATGGAACAGGGTGCGCAATGCGTCCAGGTTCTTGAACCCGGCAACCCCCTCTTCGATAACAACATCACCAGACAACTTGACCCGCTCAACAGACTGCACCTGACAGAACTCACGCACGAAGTCGTCCACGTTGTAGATGCCCATAGACTCGAACTCTTCAATGCTGGCGATATGGCTCAGCATATTGAAGATTTCTGTTGGGCTATTGGTGACCGGAGTGGCCGTCAGCATATATGCGCCATTGCCATTGTTACGGCTGCGCAGATAATCCATTTTGACGGCCATATCAATGGCACGCTTGGAGCTTGGAGGCGTTGGCAGATACGCCAGACGGGCCGTATCACCGCTGGCGGTATAGGTGTTTTTGAATTCGTGGCCTTCATCGACCACAACGGTGTCAAAGCCCATATCCTCGTAGTACGGGAACTGGGATTTTTTGTCAGTACCATCATCAGAGTAGATCTGCTGGTACCGCTCAGTTTGCTTCGCTGCGTTGTATGAGCCACCACGGCCCAGCTTCACATCCTCGCCCATTGCAAGGCTGGCGGCCTCGCTGTCGCGCATCAGATTGCGGTCTACCATTCTGTCGGCGTAGGCTTCGCGGGTGTCCATACGCATCGGGATCTCGCCAAAGCGTTCCTTGCTCATGACGACCAGCGATTTACTGGTATGCGGGATCTCGTGCATTTTTTTCAGCAGGATGTCTGGCGTATCCTCTTTCAGCACATCACGCATCTCCGGTTCACCGGTCAACTTATTGCGCTTAGGATTGCCCTCTTCATCCAGTACGGGTTCACGGTCACCGGTCGGTGTAAAACCGATAAAGTGAACATGGCTCATCGATTTATGGAACTGCCGGGTTTCGTGGTACCAGTTTTCCAGCACCGCTTTTGGCACCACAATACAGGAACGCTTCGCCCGCCCCTGCTGTGTGTGGTATTGAGCAAATGCCAGTGCAGAGAAGGTTTTCCCCAGGCCAACATCAAAGGCCAGTATGCCGCGACCTTCGTCGCTCATACGGCGCACACCACTACCCTGATACCAGTGCGGTTTTACCTGGCCGGACACGTTCTGCAGTTGCAGGTCACCACTGGAGTATTCTGCAGGGATGTAGCCGTTGAAAACATCGTTGTAACGCTCTGTCAGTTCGTCTACATCTTCATGCTGACGTACCCAGATGCCGAACTCTTCCTCAAGATCATGGATTTTCTGGTTATACTCGGCCTTGATCTCTGCTTTGCTGGATGTAACAGCCCCGCCGTTGAGATATTTTTCCAGCTGGGCATCAAACGTCTTGGCATCAGGGATTTTGAACTGATTGCCATTCAGTTCCAGCCTGTCCCAACCCTTCTGTCGGATAAACTGCTCAACGTATTTACGGTCGATCCAGCGTGACCGCAGCCCGAATGTGATGTTGTCTGTTTCGGTATGGGTACGCAGCTGGTTAATCGCGTCGATCTGCGACTGATATTTGGCCTGAATGGCCGGGCTATCTTCATAAGCCATTGCCTGCTGCATACGGTGGATTTTCTGCACCACATGGCCAGCAGCGTAGCGCTCGAAGCTCTGCAACTGGCCATCTGGCGTAACAGCTACAGTGTCATATCCGGCCAGCTGCTCCAGCGTGACAGGCTTCGAGGTCAATTCGTTAATGTCGGCCAGTGACACTGGCCTGTCAGCACGGGCGCTGAGAAAACGCACTACATCTGCCGGGTCATCAGCGTTGTAGGATGCCGCCTGTTCATCGGTACGCCTGCCTGCCAGCAGGTCATTAAAACCGCCATCCAGTTTCACCGACGCCTTGAAGCTCTCTACCGCTGAAGCACCGGCACCGCGCAGGCGGCGGAAGCCTTTCTCCATCGCCGGGTGGCCGTATTTTTCTATTTCCGCAACAACAACGCCCTGCAGCTGCTCCAGTACAGCTTGCTGGGCCTCACCACGGGATACCGACAGGCTGTACATTGCTACCTGGTGGCCAACCAACGCTGCCCGGTAGGTACGTTCCCGTAGCGCTTCAGGCATTCTGCTGGCTAACCGCACCGCTTCTTTAACAGAGGTTGCTGCATCAGCAGTATATGGCCCACGCACCCCCGCTTTCGCCTGCTGATAGGTCAGAGACAGCGCCAGCCGGGCGTCCTGCAGCGTTGCGATATACTCGTTTTCACTCTCTACACCGAATTTTGCTTTATCCAGGCTGCCATCGGTACCGATACTGTTGTCCACTTTCACCCAGTCACCGGACTGGAATTCGTGCATAACACCGGCAAATTCCCGGCGGTCACCGTCTCTATAGTTTCGGGTAATGGTCTCTGCTGTTTCCAGCAGGGCGTAGTCAATCCGGCTATCAAACTTCTTCGCCAGCAGCTGTTTGACCTGGGCATTGTTCATATCAGATTCGATAGTGACACGCCCGCCGAACCCCTCTTTCTCCGTGCCATAAACGAACTTTTTGCCCTCAGCGCTCTTAAACCAGCGGCCTGAGAACCATGTAGGCCACAGCACTTTTGCTTCACGCAGGGTCTTGAACGGAATATCCGGGATTTTATCCAGCAGCTCCCGACTGTGCTTGCGCATCACCAGCACGCTGACACTGGTATCAGTGCCGTTGCCGTTCTGGCCGCCAAAAGTGCCGGACGGCAGTTTATGGGCACCGAGGAATTCCGCTTTCCGGGACAGGTCCTGGCGCCATTCCAGAAAACGCTTTGTGGTACGGTCGATAATGTTATTGGGCACAATCAGACAGATCAGCCCGCCCGGTTTACATTTATCCACTGCCCGAGTAACGAAATACATCTCGATCAGTTTGATATGTTTGTAATCCGGGTCATGGTTGGCCCATTTGCCACGGGTATCCCCGAAGGGAACATTGCCGATCACGCTGTCAAAGCTGTTGTCTGGTGCGGCCACCGCCAGCTCTTCAAATGACTGGTTGGTCACCTGATCATCCGGGTTCAGCAACGCGGCAACCCCAGAGCTGGTTTCGTCGATCTCTGCCCCGGTCAGTTTTACCCCACCGGGTTTAGTGCCCATAAAAACACCCGCGCCACAGGACGGCTCCAGCACATTGCCACTCTCAAAGCCATTGGCCTTCATTGCGTCCCATGTGCCCTCGGCAATCTCTGGCGGGGTGTAATACTCTGTCAGGCTGTTTTCGCTCTGCAGGCCACCCCGGCCACTGTACTGCAGCAAAACGCCCCGGTCGGCTGCCGTCAGCTTTGACGGATCACCCTGTACGCGGGCCAGAATCTCTTTTGCAGCACTATTTATTTTCTCACGGTATTTCTGGCCGCGTTTTTTCAGGCCGTACTGCAACTGGCCCTGCGCGTCGGCCTCTGACTGATCCTCACCCAGAACTGCACCAATCTGTCGCAGCTGCGCCACCACTGCACCAAAACTGTTGGCGTCTCTTATGGCCTGGGTAATGGCTGAAATTTGCATTGCCACGGTGGTACCCCTCATTCAATGAATGGGCAGAGGGTACGGTGGGTGGCAGCCTGAGCATAGTCAGCACACTCTGTTTGCAGCATCAAAAAGACACCAAAAAGGCGTTTTTCGTACATTCTAATAACATCTAAATAGCATTGAAAAGATGCTTTAAAGGCGTATAGTTAACTTAAAGTTACATTTCTCAAGGTAAAGAAGCTATGAGTAACACTGAACAGAGCAATACTCAGCAACAACTAGAGGAAAATCTGCACTCAGTGGAGTTCAACTCCGCTGATAATCCAGATGATAACTTCGTCCTGAGTTCTCCATTCTTTGATGACGTGCTAAATCAGGTGGGTATGGAACTGGGAGGGATGGTAGCTGAATACGACTCAGCATCGGCGCGTATAACAAACAGCGACCTGGGCTGTTCTGCTGCAGAGATAGGCGCAGCAATAATCAATCTGTCCAAAAAGGTCGATATTGAAATCTCATTCAAGAGGAAGGGCCGCTGATGTCTTTTGCTATTATCCCCAATTATCAATAAAAGAGCACTGCACCATGACGTATGTACAAACAGAGGCCGGGCGCCTGGTAAAACACAGCATTATCTCTCTGGCAGAACCTTTGCCAGAGGGACGTTTCGTTGCCGGGCTGCTGCAGACCTTGGATGTCGCCCAGCTGGGTATTCATTTCCAATGGGCCATATTCTGGGATACAGACGGAAATTATTACCACCTGGGCGGTGACCGGGCGTCATTCCCGTGGCCAGAAGAAGGATGGCTGCCAGGAGCGGCGCAAAATGCCGTGAATGAGCTGGAATCCATGCTGGTATGGATTGAGGGTGAGCAGCTACAGCAGGATCTGGCGGCTATACGGGCATGGTGTGAAGCGCCAGAGCCAGAATTGCAACCATTCGATTCGCCCTTTCATGCAACCCATCCAAGGCCGGTGGCTGACCAGATGGCGGCGAAAACAGATTTGTGTATCCGTTTAACACAGTTTGTCGAACAACAGGATTCAGTGGCTGTAGCGGCAGAAATGCTGGATTGAACGCATGAAAACCGAACACAGAGAACTCAAAGAAAAGATTGATGCTCTTGGTGCGTTTATCTTCTCAAACAGCATCTTTGAAACTCTGCCTAAAGATGAACAGGTGCGAATGACACAGCAACTCGGCTTTATGAATTCGTATCTTGGTGTGCTGGATATGAGGCTGTTTGCTGCACACAAGTAAGCGCATAACACTACAATTTGACGGCAGGGCCGCTGTGACATACGATTCGGGTGCGCTGGCAAAATCCAGCGTGCGGGATTGGTACCCCGGATTACTCCAAGGCGCACAGATGCCGCGTTTGCGGTTTTTTTGTGTCCGCACAGCTGCGCCCGCTGTTATGGTGGGTCGGTGATGTGACCGACTATGGTTTTCCATAGTTGGGCCGGACTTGGGGCCGGTAGTACCAATCACTCATCTGACCCGCCTCCCATTTGAGATTGGTACCTCTCTGGTAGGCTCATAATTCCCCAAGGAGGCCAAGCATGGCTACTACCCCTACCCAAACTGCGTCCGCAGAATTAAACCCCCTCGATCTGATTTCTATCGACAACAACAGCGCCACAACCACCTCATTCAAGGTGGCTAAGGTTTTTGGAAAGCAGCACAAAGATGTGCTCCGTAAGCTAGAAAGGCTGGAGTGTTCATCTGAATTTACAGAGCGCAATTTTACGCTTTGCTTTAAAAACAACGAGTTACAGAATGGTAAGCCGCAGCCTTACTATAAAATGACTCAAAATGGCTTTGCCATTCTCGCAATGGGGTTTACCGGCACGAAGGCGATGAAATTTAAAGAAGACTTTCTCGCTGCCTTTGACTGGATGGCAGAACAACTGTTGTTAAAACAGCAATCCCCCTCCACCCCATCTGACCCCCCAATCGACACCACCGGCCCACACTGGATGCAGATTGATGGCAAACCGGTGATCACTTTCAAACTCATTGAACAACTGACGGGCCATAGCGTTGGCCAGCTGACCTACGTGTATCACAAGAACAAAGCCCGATTTGCCGAAAGCTGCTGGATTTTATCGACCAGCCAACCGGGCTTTCAGCAACTGAAAGATCAGGGGCAGGGGGGTAATTTGGTCAGGCTGTTTAATGTTGAGGGCTATCAGCTGCTGATGCAGTTGTTCCGGGACGAGTATCAACCCCGACTGGAAGCTGAGCAGGCTGAGCTGCTGCCAGCGCCAGAGGCGGCATCGGAACAGCAGCTATTCCAGATACAGGGCATAATCCCGTTCTACGCTGATCTGAGCGGCGTTGATCTGCCCTATCCTGCGGTCAGGCATGAACAGCCCGGCTCGAAGGTAGAGGATCTGGGCGATGAACGGCTGGAAACCTACATAGATGTATTCGACGAAGCGCTGCGCGATAAGGCACGTTGTGACGGGCTGCAGTACAAGACGATCTGCCACTATCTGCTGAAAGGCCTGGCAACCCGTGACAGTCGTTTGCAGGTATCGGCCATGGGTACGTTGTTTGCGATGAGAGAACCCCTTGGGCTGGGGAAAGTAACTAATCATAAATAGCCACGGCACCCGCAGGGCGCACTATGCGCCCTTTTTTGCCACCATTACCCTGCTGCCTACCCACCTGATACCCGCCTCGCTATGCTCGATCTCCTGCAACTATCCGGGAGATCTCACAGTGAGTTACAGTAAAATACCCTCGTTTACCCTGCCCTCAGACCCCAGCAAAGAGATGCAGCTGCGCCAGGCTAATGTGCGGGAATGTGAAGCCTACGCCGGTTACGACGACGGTGTTGAAGAGGTGGTTGCAACCCAGCTGCTGGAAGATCTCCAGTGCGACCCGGCCAAATACATTGACCCGAACCTGATGACCGCTGATGACCGGCGGTATGCCGCACTCTGGTACCACGCCAGCACCGTCACCGACCCCACTATTCATGTACCGTTCCAGTGCCCGGTATGTGGTGAAGAACATAACCCCCTGATTAACTATGCCGATCTGATGCGCGGTGCCCGCGATATAACCGGTAAGCCTGAGCGTGAAATCGAGCATAACGGCACACGCTGGATTGTGCGGCCGCTGAATGGCTATGCCATGGCCGAGCTGGAAGAACTTCGGTTACAGCGGGACGGCCATCCCCCAGGCAGTGCGGAATATAACGCCAGCGCCATCATCATAGAGCGTCACAAGATCGTCGCCGCACTGACCCCGGCCGGGTTTGACGGTAGCCGTGATGAATGTGGTGAGCAGGTGCAGGAAACCATCCTGAATATGCCCCAGATCAGTTATGAGCAGCTGCGAGATCAGGTGAATAACGCGCAGCAGGAGATGACCCACGGCCTGGAAACTGTAGAAGAGGCCGGGCAGCTGTTTCTGATAGTCAACACCCCTTGCACAAAGGAGGCCGGGCAAAACGTCCGGGTACGATTTCCGTTTCGGGTGGGTCACTACATTCCAGGAGATCTCTCCCGCCGGTTGGCAAACCTTGATAAACAATCTGGTCATCTGGCAGGGCGTTGATATTGCCGGATTGATGTCGATGAATAAAAGTCAGGCGCTGGCGCTGGAGAAAGAGCGCAAGCGGCGACAGAAAGCGCTGAAGCCGAAAAAATGAGTAAATCAGATCAGTCAGACCACCAGGTAAATAGCCAGGTAGACAGCCAGGCGGTTGCCGATGCTGAAGTCTCTGTCAGTATTGATGATGCCCGACAGGGGTTCAGTGACCCGGTAGCTGATCTGCTGGTACAACAGTCCGAGCAGCTGGGCCGCATAGAAGAGCATGGCCGGGAAACCGTCGCGTTGCTGTCGCAGGTCGCATCAGCAGCCGACCATGCTGAAGGCGCTAAAAAGACATATTCTGTACCTTCTAAAGAGGTATTAAATACATCTTTTGAGCATGTGAAAGATGTATCAAAGACACTTCAGCGCTATGCAAACGAACATCAGAAGCTGACGGCGCAGCTACAGGCAGCCCAGCTTCACCGGTCTGAAAGATCGACGGCCACTGTCAGTTCTGCCAGCCATAAAGTGGACTCTGTATCAGCAGATACGGCACCTGCAGCGCCGGTCACAGAGCGGCCAGAGGCTGCTGACGTTGCAGCAAAGCCAAAGCCGCTGAACAGCACGGCACCAACGTCTAACCCGACAGCCAGTTCAACAACCGGCCCAACAACCCATAGCACAGATGTTTCAGTTGCTGGCACGACACCTGTGGCTGTAACCGTAGAAGCAACCGCACAGGCCAGCGCAGAACCCCCTCAGCAAAACCCGGCAGAAGCAAAACATTCTGATAACCCCAGCTCTGTGCAGCTGAGTCACCAGCGAGCTGCCGCAAAGCGCAGCGACACGCCCCCTGTTAAGTCTGAGCAAGTGAATAACCAGGACGCCGAGGTAACCGGTGCCGTCAGAGGTGCCAATGGCCGGTTCCTTCCGAAAACCTCAGCGCCAGACAAAAGCAGCAAATCAGCAGAAGCGCTGGAGAAGGCCCGCGCCGAACAGCAGGAACGAGGGCTGATAGGGCGTCTGACAGACACACTGCAGGATGCGGTAACTGAGAACGCCACTACTGACGTAGATGACGCAGCGGGCACTGCCGTGGGCGGCCCGATCTATGGGGCTCTGCAGGAAGCGAAAGAAGCTATTGACGGCCTGGCCGATGAGGACAGTGTTACTGGCAAACTGGTAGCCGCTGTACGTGGTAACACATCAGACGATGAAGAGGACGAGCATGAAGCAACCTCTACCCGTCAGGACGCTGCTGATACCCTGCAACCAGCACAGGCTCCAGCGCCAGACCAGTCACCACCCGCTACAACCACCACAGGCCCAGAGGCTGGCAAGCCCCCCCGCGCTGACCGAACTCAGAGCGACCAATTTCTTACCGTAGCAGCACAGTCGCCCGGTGCAGGTGCCGATACAGGTGCAGGCACAAACAGCATTACGACAGCAGCGACTGACAGCACCACAACCAGTACAGCAGTGATCAGCCAGACTGATACAACGTCTGCCGTGATCTCTCCAGACACCCCGTCACAGTCAGCAGGCACAACAGCAGATACAACGCAGCTGACTGAACGCACGGCCTCACAAACCATAACGGCAGAGTCACCGGGCCAGGCTGCTGATATTCCCCACGTAGACGGTGCACAGGATGCGAAGCCTGAAGTAACGCAGCCTGCGCCAGCCATTGCAAAAAGTCAGCTTCAGCAGGCTGAACGCTATTCAGGCCAGGCAACGGCGCAGCATAGCACTTCATATCGCAGCCACAGCGCCACACAGGCAGTAACAGCGCCAGCGGAATCGGTAAATCAGAATGGTCTCAAGCAGCTGGAGACCGTTGTGGCACAAGCCGCTAGCCAGCAAAGCGTGATAGCGGCCAGCCCGCTGGTAACGCACCAGTCAGAGTCCGATACTACCCATGCAGTTGTCAGCACTGAGAGTCAGTGCACAGACCGAACTCAGAGCGACCAATTTCTTACCGTAGCAGCACAGTCGCCCGGTGCAGGTGCCGATACAGGTGCAGGCACAAACAGCATTACGACAGCAGCGACTGACAGCACCACAACCAGTACCAGTACAGCCAGTACCACTGCGGTCAGCCAGGCCAATAACGAGCATACGGCTACAGCAGCCAGAACATCTGATTATCATTCTGTCACCAGCAATAATCAGAGCCATGATAAACGCGGGCATTACCAGCAAAAGCAGGCAGAAGGGCGTAAAGCAGCTATTGCTGACGATAACAATCAACAGATTGTCGATGCGGTCAGTAGCGTTGAAGCAGCTATTCGGGACACCGCAAAAGATCTGCAGGACGGGCTTGATAAGGTCAGCAGCAGCGCGGCCAGTGCGGGCGGCAGTAACAGTAGTTCCGGTGGGCTGCTGGAGGCTGCTGCAGATCTGCTGGGGGGCGATAGCCCTGGCATGGAGGCAGAACGCCGGACGGATGCCGACACACGCCGTCCAGCCCCCGGTAAGAAACGGGGCTTTATGGGCCGGGCCAGAGAGCTGATAAACCGGATACCTGGCGTCAGCAAGCTGACTGAAGCCGTCAGCGAAGGCAGCGCCCCTGGCGGTAAGTCCTCACTGTTGTCAAAGCTGGCTCCAGCCGGACGGCTGTTTGGTGCAATTGCAGCCCCGGTCGCCGGGTGGGCAGCGTATAAAGATAAAAAAGAGGCTCTGATAACCTCCCGGCCAGAGCTGTCTGATAAACAGCGCACAACGATTGCGGCATCATCAGGTATTGGTGCTGGAGGTGGTGCGCTGGCCGGTGCGGCTACAGGCGCTATGGCGGGGTCTGTAGTACCTGTCGTTGGTACGGTAATCGGCGGCTTGCTGGGCGGCATACTGGGCGGCTATGGCGGCGACTGGTTGGGTGAGATGGCCGGACGTTATCTGGCTGGAAAGCAATCATCAGATAGCACATCCAGCGTTGCGGCTGCTGAATCGTCTGAAACCACTCACCGCAATAACGAAACAATCTCCGAGGCTGCAACCAGCGCGGAATCAGCCAGTCACCATCAGGTCAGTCAGACGCACACCAGAGAGGAAAGCAGGGAAGAAAAGACTACTGAATCAAAGCTGGAGTCAGGGCATGGTGAAAACAGACAGCAGGCCGAGAACGATAGCAGCTTTTTCAGCAGCTTTGTTTCGACTGTAACGGCAACAGCTGCGCCACTGATAGAAACTGCCGATAACTGGTTTTCATCCATGCTGGGCCGGAAAGCAGCACCCGACCCGGTAACACCCGCCGCACCAGCCGCTGAGGCGCAAGCAGCCCGTGCCAGCACATCACCCCTGCCTGCTGCGACCTCAGCCGCCGGAATGGCTGGAGTCGGTATCAGCACCGTTGCCGATGCAAGCTCAGGCGCTGGTGCCGTAACTGAGTCTACAGCAGATAAAGACAGCGCGACTCACATGCAGAGCAGCCACCATGCCGCTGTGGCCGATAGCCAGCATACAGCCACCACAGTGGTGACAGCGCAGTCCGTTCCAGCCACCCCGGTATCATCAGAGATTACCGCTGCAACTGCAGAAACGGCCTATATCACTGAGCAGAAGGTAGAGCCTGCGGCGCTCCCTGCTGCGCCCGCTGCAGATGTGTCCAGCCCTTCCAGCAGAGCAGCGACAACCCCGCAGCTGCTTCGCGCCATCACTAATCTGTCTCGTGAGATTGAATCGCTGCGCAAAAATGGCATCCCGGTATCCGGCAAGCAGCCAGCGGTTACAGTTCAGGCACCTGCGGGTAGCGCCAGCCCGCGCAAAGAACGGGCGCGAGAAGGTATTACCGGCGTTGAACATATCCCGAATCAGTTTGATGACACTGCACTGATATTGCTATCCCATGACAGACTCTAACCCATGACAGACGCTAAATTTTCAGAAATAGATTACCTGCTCCGTGTCCGGCCAGATGGCATCACCCATGTTGGCGGCATGGATGGCCTGAACAACCGGATATCAGACTGGCTGGATACCCCTGAAGGGACGGTTGCTGACAACCCTGGCTGGGGCTCACCGCTACGCGCCTTCCTGCACGAACCCCAGAGCCCTGCGCTGGAGATAGAAATCCAGATGAAACTGGTGCAGAAGATCCGGCGGGATGTGCGTGACGTCACCGTCCGGGCTGTATCAGTCCAGTTTGTCAGCATTGATCTGATCAAGATCGTTATATTTCACAATCTGGGTGTTTTTGAGAAGGACACTCAGCTATCAGGCGAAGGAGTTACCAGTGGAATCACCTGAGAATCAGGATTATGTCAGTGCGGCTCAGGCGGAGGCCAGATTCAAAGAGATTCTGGGCAGTAAGCCTGAATGGAAACACCTGGTAAACAGCCAGACCATTGAGCATCTTTCGAGGCAGGTCACCTGGCCGTTCCGGCAGTCTCTGCATCAGATGGAGCGTGTAAAGCAGGAAAGTCATATCAGCACGGCGCTTGATCGCTCCAGTATTCTGGCCGGTGCTGAAGACCGCCAGTATGTACCCCGCAAGCCGTCACCCAGTCGCGGCATTGCTGCATTTGCCAACGGCGGTTCAATCGATGTGCTGATCGAAGCCGGTAGCATCTGGCTATCTGATGACCAGTTGCAGTACGAAGTGCAGGAAGCGGTTTCGGTGCCTGCTGGTAGCTATGCCACTTCCGAGATCGCGCAGGTCGAAACCATCACAAAGTTACACACAGTAACAGAGCTGACCGCGTACTATGAGATCCGGCTGGATAAGTCACAGTCGGCAAAAATCTCATCGCTCCGTATCGAAGTCGATGAAGGTATGGGACTGCTGGAGTGGTCATTGTATCCGCGCTTACTCAATACAAACGAGCACAGCCGGGCCTTTGATGAGTTCTACAGCTCACTTGATGAGCTGGGCATTCGCTTTGGTAACGGTGATTTTGGCCGTATTCCTGAAATGAACGCGACAGTAAAAGTTACGCTGAAGCTGACCGAGGGAGAAAGTGAACTGTTACCGGGCCAGAATCTGACCTTTTTTGGTGATTCTGCTGACCCAAATATCGGCATGATCACGGCACAGACTCAGACCGCCATTACTGGAGGCAGAGCGCGTGAAGGCATCGAAGAGATCAGAAACAACGCAATCTACAACGTGCTCTATGACAACCAGCTGGTATGGGATGACGATTACCGTTTCAGCATACGGCGGCGCTGGCCGGAAGCCCTCTGGGTCAACGTCTGGGGTGAGCAGGAGCAGGAACAGGTGCATGGCCTGAATCAGGCCTGGATAAACAAGATATTTATCTCAGCCTATTCGCCGGATAACCCTGATGTGCTGTCAGAAATCGTCACAGGCATGGAAGAGCCGATGAACCGGGCGTATATCGCAGTCGAGCCCAACCTGAAGCCGTATCACCTGATTATCCATGCCACCGTCCCGCGTACAGTTGTGCGCTCGACGGCTGAACTCAGTATCAGAGAGCGACTGGAGTTCGCATATGGACTGAACTCCCCTGTCCGACTGGAAGAGATCCGATTACATGATATGTACGACCTGCTCAACGAGACGGGCTACTTTACCGGTGCCGGTGCTCTATTGACGATTGATATCGTCGGCGATATCAACAGCAATGGCCTTGATGATCTGGTCTATCTCGATGTGCAGGGCAGCACTATCCAGGTGCAATATGGATAAGTGGCTACAGCGGCGACTGACGCCAGTCAAGCAGGATACTCCGCTGTGGCGGGTGTTGAATGAGGCGATAGAAGAACTGTGGGATGGTGGTTTTGCACCGCTGGTCCAGGAGCGGGAAGCAGCCCGTTCGATCTTCACTGCATCCCCGGAAGAAGTGGACATCCGGCTCAGTGAGATGGGTACCCAGTTTGAGGCCGCGTTTCCACTGACAGCTGAAAGCAAGGCCATGGCGTATGCGCAGCGGGGTTATGAGATCCACCGCAAAGACCGCGCAGACACCATGAATGCGATTTTGCAGCGCGATTTCGGTGGCGCTGTAATACGCTGGCTGCCACTGAAAGCGCCGCTGGGTGAACCCTACGGCAGCCGTTTTCTCAACGAATTTGAGATCCGGTTCGGTGAGATAGACCCGGATACACTCTGGCAGACATCAAGGGGGAAGGTTGTTGTTGATGTGGCTGGCGCTCGTCGCCATGGATACACAAAACAATCCATTACTGAAGCGGTAGACCGCAAAATGGGTGTGCTGCGGCCTGCACATATCGTATTCGATGGAATCCTGTTCATCGCCATCTATCGGTTTAAGGTCGAGCCGATGAGGCTGTATCAAGGGATAACATCCAGCACGGCGTTATCCCACTATCTAACAGTGAACCCCTTCTGGTCGCTTCGCTTTGATGAACAGGCACTGGATACGCATCCGCTGGATAGCTGGTCTCCACTGACGCTGCATACACGATCTTCCACCCTATACCCTCTGTCTGCTGCAGCACTGCAACAAGGCCCATGGACACTGGATAGGGGGGCAGAGATTAATGGCAGCTATCGTCCGATAGTTGGCACTGAAGGCGATACTGTCCATGCACTTAATCGACTGGCAACAGACAGCCAGAGCCGCCAGACACTGCCGGTCACTGCTGCAGAGGTGCTGGCTGGCCCAGCGGTTCAACAGAGCCAACACCAGATACCTGTTAACCCGCTGGCAGAGTACCGTTTTGATTCCCTGCCGCTGGACAGTATCGAGCTGGACAGGCAGCCGCTGCGTATCGGGCTGAACAGATCCCTGCACCACGGTGCCAGTCTCGGTGTGTTTAACCCTTGGCTCTGGCATCTTGATATCGGTGCAGAGATAAACGGCAGTTACCGGCCAGTGGCCGGAATTGAAGGTGAAACCGCTTCTGTGCTGAGCCGCCTGGCAACAGACAGCCGCAGCATTGCCGCACCATTGTGTATTGAGGCGCTGAGTTCGGCTGATGCACCTGCGATGAGCCACTCTGTGATCTCCGGCGTTGTGCAACCGGCTGCTGGTTCCCGTGCCGACAGCTCGGCCAGCGCGACCCGACTGGATCTACTCGCCCTGCAACAAGGCCCGTGGACACTGGACAGGGGGGCAGAGATCAATGGCAGTTATCGTCCGATAGTTGGTACTGAAGGCGATACAGTGCAGTCTCTGAACCGGCTGGCAACGGACAGTCAGAGCAGCCAGGTACTGACTATCGAAGATACTGCGTTAAAGCCAGCAGACAACGGCACGAAAACAGCAGTTTCCGTGCCTGTTAATCCGCTTCGGCAATACCGGCTGGACTATGATGCGCTGGATCAGACCCCACTTGATGCTCAGCCTCTGACAGCTAAAGTCAGCTACCAGTCAGAAACTACAGCCCGGATAGCACCGGTATCAGGCGGTCACATACGATCACGCACACAGCAGGGCCGAACTGATGTGCTGACTATGGCGGCAACCTCGACAGGGATAGTATCCCGTTCAGCAGCCCGCCTGACGTTTTTTCCGATACAGGCCAGTCACCAGCGGGCATCTCAGAAAACCGCGCAAATGATCAGCTACCGTAACGGTGACCGGCCTGAAACGCCGAAACTGGATGAACTACCGCTGGACTTTGCGCCTCTCGACACGAGGTACAGTGATGCCTGACGCGACATACCAGCGGGCCACCATCCTGCCGCTGTTTTATGAAAAAATAGCCGCATCAATCGGCGGTAAAGGGCCGTGCCCGGCAATCGTTGCCGCCGATTTTGGGCACGGATTTGTAAAAAAACCTGCAAATGATGATGAGCTGCCGGTGCTGGAGTCAGTACCGACAAACCTCGAAGAGATACCGAAAAAGTTCTACCGAGCGGAGCTGGAAGAAACTGACCGGCAACTATCTGATGGCCGTCTGATCATCCGCTGCCATGTACCATCAGGCTCAGTCGATACACCAAAACAGAACAGCATGATAGGTCTGATCGACCTGGAGGGCGATCTGGTTGCTGTAGTGCAGGACTTTCCAGACTGGATTACGCCGTCAGATGAGCATACAGCGTACGCCTATCTTGATTTCCCGCATATCGGTGAAAATCCGCCTGAAGCGATCTAAATGGGGTATTAATATGACTCTGAGTGCAGATATCAGCTGGAAAGAACAGTATGGCAGCGCTGCGTTAAACCGGAAGTTTTATGGTGTTATTCCTACCGGAGTTTATCGCGGTTACTCTATCCAGGATGCGGGTAACAGCGCGATCATAGTTAACTGCGAAGATAGTATCGCGGTTGTTGAAACTAACGGCATGAGCCTCACCATCCACGGCGATGGGGATGAGATCCTGACTGCCCCCGAAGGGCGCTGGTCGTTAGTGATACACGCTGAATATCATATCGGGCAAGCTACAACAGCCCGCCTGGACCTGATAAATGTACCCCTCAACGAGGGCCAGCTTGAAATCGCCTTGATCCAGAACAGCAACGGCAATTTACAGATTACGCCACGCCCCCGCACTTCACTGCGCGGCGGTGTTGCCAGTATGGATTTTGGCGTGTTGTCACTCGACCTGGGGGAAATCGGACAACAGCGAAGTAATGTTGTACTCGACCAGGGCTGGTTGCCTGAGCCTGATCAGCCATGAAAGTGCTACTCTCATGCCTGCTGCTGACCGGTAGCTTTCCAAAAATTTCCTTCAGGCTGTAGCCGTATTTCATCATTTTTTCCCTGTGGTGGCCCGGAGCGATACGGACTGATCCGGGCCTCAGCCTGTTAACTCAACTCTGCAGCCTCTCTGAGGCAACAGCGGATGCTTTCATCCGTGTTGTATGCCGCAGCCGGTGAGCGGGAACGCTCTGGATCTCGGCTGCCCCGTAGAGCAAAGCCCACTGCATCGCGAGCAGCCTGCCAGGCTCGCTGCTGAGAGGGCGCAGCAGGCGTAGGGGTTATCGCTGCGATGTCCAGCTCTTCATACAGGCTCTGAGTGGCTGGCTCGGTGCCGCTCAGCACAACCGCAAGCTGGCGGGTCAGCTCAGTGTTCGGCAGGTACGGCAGGGCCGACTGCGCGGCGATCAGGGCGGCCCCCTGGCGCTCCGCCAGACTATCGGGGCGGCCTTCCCATTTCGGGTGCTCTTCGGCCCGCTCAGTATAGTCAAATAACAGCTCCAGCCCCTCGGGGCTCGAATCACTGAGGATGTCACTCCACGGGCAGTCTCTTAGCAAAAATCCGCGTAAACCCTCGCCCAATCGGGCGGGGATACAAGCGGGAACCGCGCAGCGGTTCTAATCATGCGTGCCTTGGCTCTGCACATATTCTCGCAGAGTTTCAATTGTCGCACCCCCTGCACTACAAGCAA
>JAOXSF010000016.1 GCA_025800125.1 Marinobacterium sp. | reverse complement strand
CCTGCACCAGCGTTGGAGCCGTTACCATATATCGTTGTGGTGATTGATGAGTTTGCCGATATGATGATGATTGTCGGCAAAAAGGTGGAAGAGCTAATTGCTCGTATTGCACAGAAGGCCCGTGCGGCGGGTATTCACCTGATTCTGGCAACTCAGCGTCCGTCTGTGGATGTTATTACGGGTTTGATCAAGGCGAACATTCCAACCCGTATAGCTTTCCAGGTTTCCTCTCGTATTGATTCTCGCACTATTCTGGACCAGTCTGGTGCAGAGCATCTGTTGGGGTGGGGCGATATGCTCTATCTGCCCGCAGGTACCAGTCTACCAAACCGTGTGCATGGTGCTTTTGTCAGTGATGATGAGGTGCATCGAGTTGTTGAAGCCTGGAAAGCATTGGGCAGGCCAAACTATCTGGAAGAAATTGTTTCTGGTGATGATGATGGAGCCAGCGGCGGTTCAGGTGGCATCTTCGATGATGAGCAGGATGTTCTGTACGACGATGCAGTGGCGTTTGTAACTGAAACACGTAAAGCCTCCATTTCCAGCGTGCAGCGTAAACTGAAAATTGGCTATAACCGCGCCGCGCGTATTGTAGAAGCGATGGAGGCCGCAGGTGTTGTCAGTTCGGCAGGTAATAATGGTCAGCGCGAAGTGTTGGCTCCGCCGCCGCCAAGAGGCTGAAGGCCAGATAAGATAGCGAGAACCAGATGATGAGATTTTTTACCCGTTCTTTGGCTCTGACAGGGCTTTTGATGGTAACAGCCTTGGTGCAGGCTCAGACCGCTAGTGAAAAGCTGGCTGACCTGCTTAGTGGCTACGAAACTTTCAGTGCTCGTTTTGCGCAGTACTCCAGTAATACTAATGGGCGTCGTAGTCAGGAGAGTAGCGGCGAGATGCAGCTGGCTAAACCTGATCGTTTTTACTGGAATACACTGAAGCCTTTTCCACAGACCATAGTAGGTGATGGTGAATATATCTGGGTGTACGATCCGGACCTGGAGCAAGTCACCCGTAAGTCTGGTGATGGTAACAGTAATGCGCCAGCAATGTTGTTGAATGGCCAGCTTGAGCAGCTGGATAAAGATTTCGTGATTACTAATCCAGTGAATACTGGTAACGAGGCGTTGTTTGATCTTGCGCCACGGGACAAAGAAGGTAGCGAAGGTGGAAGTGGCTTTGCCCGTATCCGGTTGTTTTTTGTCAGTAATTTGTTGACTGAATTAATGCTGGAAGACCATCTTGGGCAGCGCACAACAGTGTTGCTGCAAGATCAGCAACGCAACCCGTCTTTGGCGGATGATCATTTTCGCTTCACACCGCCAGAAGGTGTGGATGTGATCTTTGAAGATGCACTGTAGTCGGCTGTAGTTGAATGGATGATCTGTTTTCGGAGCAGCAGGCGGGCTACCAGCCGCTGGCTGCTCGTATGCGGCCGCAATCTTTGTCTGAATATTGTGGTCAGCAACATCTGTTGGGTGAAGGTAAGCCGTTGCGAAAAGCACTGGAGCAAGGCGTACCGCACTCAATGATTTTCTGGGGGCCGCCCGGAGTGGGTAAAACCACTTTGGCGAGGTTGATTGCAAAACAGGTGGATGCCGAGTTTATTACACTCTCTGCGGTATTGGCAGGCGTCAAAGATATTCGTGAAGCGGTGCTGCGTGCGCAGCAGGTTCGGGCTCAGAATGGTCGTAAAACGATTCTGTTTGTGGACGAGGTGCATCGTTTCAACAAATCGCAGCAGGATGCCTTTCTTCCTTACATTGAAGATGGCACGGTGCTATTTGTGGGAGCGACCACTGAAAACCCTTCATTTGAGCTGAATAATGCTTTGCTTTCGCGTGCGCGTACTTATCTATTACGCAGCTTGTCAGAAGCTGACCTGAATCAGTTGCTTGACCAGGCGCTGTCTGACGTTGGGCGAGGGTTGTCAGAGCGCCATCTTCATCTTTCTGATGATGCCAGAGCCCGGCTGATTCGGGCTGCGGATGGTGATGCGCGTCAGGCGCTGAATCTGTTAGAAATTGCTGCTGATCTGGCGGAAGATGGTGCAGACGGGGGTATTATTGATGATGGCACACTCAGCGAAGTGTTGCAGGCGGGTGGGCGTCGCTTTGATAAGCGGGGAGACCTCTGGTATGACCTGATTTCCGCTTTCCATAAGTCGGTGCGGGGCTCCTCGCCCGATGGGGCTCTGTACTGGTACTGCCGGATTCTGGATGGCGGTGGCGATCCACTTTATGTTGCGCGGCGCCTGGTGGCGATTGCTTCGGAAGATATTGGTAATGCTGACCCCCGTGCCATGCAGGTAGCCTTGTCCGCTTGGGAGGCTTACGAGCGGGTAGGTGCAGCAGAAGGGGAGCGAGCAATTGCGCAAGCGGTAATCTATTGTGCGTGTGCTCCGAAAAGTAATGCTGTGTATATGGCGTTTAATAGCTGCCGTCGTTTTGTGGCTGAATCTGGCACTTTGGAGGTGCCGCCTCATCTGCGTAATGCGCCGACTGAATTAATGAAAGCGCAAGGCTATGGCGCTGAGTATCGCTATGCCCATAATGAGCCAGGTGCATTTGCGGCAGGTGAAGAGTATTTGCCTGAATCGTTAGCGGGTATGCACTGGTATACACCCGAGCCCCGTGGGCTGGAAATCAAAATTGGCGATAAACTGCGGCACCTGGCGCAACAGAATCGGGGCAGCCCGCGCCAGCGTTACAAGGATTGAGCTGTGTATCTGATTGCTATCGCGATTGGCGGCGCTGCGGGTGCGCTGGGACGCTACTGGTTAAGTGGCCTGCTAAATAATGCGACCGATAAGCTGCCTTACGGTACTTTGGCCTGCAATGTGATTGGCTCCTTTTTGATGGGGGTCTTTTTCGTGCTGATTCTGGAAAAAGCGCGGCTGAGTCCAGAATTGCGGCCACTGCTGATGGTGGGTTTTATGGGAGCCTTCACGACTTTTTCCACCTTTTCGTTGGAAACGGTCGTAATGTTGCAGGAAGGGCATATGATGTCTGCTGCAATTTATATAATATTAGGCGTTTTCTTGTGTATCGCGGCGCTGTCCGCCGGTTTATGGATAACCCGCCTGCTCTGATTAAAGGTTAAACAGACGACCATGCTAGATCCAAAAATTGTCCGTGCTAATCCGGAAGAAGTTGCCCAGCTGTTGAAGAAAAAGGGTTACGAGTTCCCGGTTGCCCGTTTTAACGAGCTGGAAGAACGCCGTAAGGCTGTTCAGGTAGAAACTGAAACGCTGCAGAGCGAGCGTAACAGCCGTTCGAAGAACATTGGTAAAGCGAAAGCGGCTGGTGAAGATATTCAGCCATTGCTGGCTGAAGTTGCCTCCTTGGGTGAAAAGCTGGATGCCGCTAAGGCGCAGCTAAGCGACATTCAGGTTGAGATGGATAATCTGCTGGCAGGTGTGCCTAACATCCCGGCTGAAGATGTACCTGAAGGTGCAGATGAAGATGATAACGTTGAAGTGCGCCGCTGGGGTGCGCCGCGTGAGTTTGGTTTTGAGATTAAAGACCATGTAGATCTGGGTGGTCGAGCTGGTGAGCTGGACTTTGAGAGCGCAGCAAAGCTGACTGGCTCCCGTTTTGCTGTGCTGCGCAAGGGCGTTGCTCGTATGCATCGCGCGCTGATTCAGCTGATGCTGGACACTCATATCAACGAGCACGGTTACGAAGAAATTTACGTGCCTTATATGGTTAACGCTGACTCTTTGCGTGGCACCGGTCAGTTGCCGAAATTTGAAGAAGATCTGTTCAAAGTTCCATTCGGTGATCGCGACTATTATCTGATCCCGACGGCAGAAGTGCCGGTTACCAATATGGTGCGTGATCAGATCATCGAAGTGGCACAGCTGCCAATGATGTTCACCTCCCATACGCCATGTTTCCGTTCTGAAGCTGGTGCGTCTGGTAAAGATACACGTGGTCTCATCCGCCAGCATCAGTTCGAAAAGGTGGAAATGGTGCAGGTGGTTGAGCCATCAAAGTCCTGGGATGCACTGGAGCAGATGACGGCCCATGCTGAAGCGATTCTGCAGAAGCTAAATTTGCCGTATCGTGTGATTACGCTCTGTGGTGGTGATCTGGGCTTTAGTGCACAGAAAACCTACGATATTGAAGTATGGGTACCGGCGCAAGGTAAGTACCGTGAAATCTCTTCTGTGTCTAACATGGGTGATTTCCAGGCGCGTCGTATGCAGGCTCGTTGGCGTAACCCTGAAACAGGAAAACCAGAGCTGGCGCACACCTTGAACGGTTCAGGTTTGGCGGTTGGTCGTACATTGCTGGCTATTCTGGAGAACTATCAGACTGAAGATGGTCGCGTGGAGGTGCCAGAGGTGCTGCGGCCGTATATGGGTGGTGCTACGTATATCTAAGTTGTTATCGTCCGACCTTTGGGCATGAATTGCTCAGAAGGCAGCAGGTGGAGGTAGTCATATTTTGAGTACCTCTCCCTTCTCAAGCCAGTCTCCGAGCTGGTTTTTTAATGCTTGCCTTGTTCTGATGTATTTTAACAGGTTGTTTCATACCAGATGACACGGCCCTCAATGCTAATCAGGTTCTGTTCGTCTGGTAACAAAGTGTGTGTCTGGTAGGCTGCGTTATCGCTGATCAGTGACAGGGAGCCGTCTGGCTGAGCCTGAACCCGCTTGATGCTTAGCTCTCCTGCGAGTCTGAGCAAAAAGATGCTGTCGCAAGGTGTGGTTTGTGACGTATCTATGATTATCAGTGATCCTTGGCTGATTGTGCTTTCCATGGCATCACTGCGATGCCTGAATGTTCGTAATTGGTTTGTATCTTCTGCAAGTTGGGCCAGCCAGTTACTATCAAACAGTATATGCCCGGTACTGTCTTCCCTGATTGACTGTAGCTGAAGAAAACCTGAAGCATTGGCTGGTGCTTCTCCTTCACCCGCGGCTAACCATCCAGCGCTCACATTCCCTGCTTTTGCCATAGCAACCATTCGTTCTACAGATGGCTCTGATTGATTGCGGATATAGCGACTGAGTGTGGATTGTGGAATCCCGGCTGCCTCCTGCAGCTTTCGTGTACCAGTGCGGCTTTGTATATAAGCAATCCGCTCCCCAAGGGTTTTCATTTTTGGTTTCTCTCTATAAGAACTTACTCATTTATGGATTAAAATTCGTTTATGGGTTAATTTACCACTTTGTTGTTGGTTGTGTAGGCTTGTTGTTAACGCAATGAGTCGGTCTGATTAATTCATATTGGAAGATGGGAAGGAGACAAGGATGCTGATACTAACGCGCTATGTTGGGCAAACGATTGTTATTGGGGAAGATATAACTGTGCGAGTGCTCAGGAACTATCGTGGAGAGGTGACGCTGGGGATTGAGGCGCCCAAAAATGTGTCAGTTAATAGAGAGGAGGTGCACCAGCGTATTAGCGAAGCAAAAAAGACGGTGGTGGCTAGTGAGGCTAAGGGTTTGGTTGCCTAGCTATTTTGCTCTGATTGTGGAGTTATCTACACTAAGTGAATGCCGAACTCTTTGGGTTTTTGTGATGCTAATGTCATACTCGTGCTTCTGATTCATAAGCATGGAAGGTGTGATTATGGGTGTAGTATCACTATTAAAAGACGCAAACCGAGAATCTGTACCGGAATTTGAAGAGTATCTCAGAGAAAGGTATGACGTTGTTGGGATTGAGGAGCTGGAGCAAAGTCTGAGAAAACGGATTACTGACTATCTTGCAAGCTCTTACGAGATAAATGGAAAGCAGCGGAAAGGTAGCTACAATCTGTTATCTCAACAAACAGGTATATCCCATACCTTTATCTGGAAATTCCATACTAAAGAGCAAGCTATTTGTATCGCAAATATGAACAAGCTTGCTAATTTCTTTAGTGTACGGTACTTCGTAGATAATTTCTGACTCTATCAACAATTGTTGATACTGTCCACCCGTTTGTTTTGCTCAATGGGTGGGCAGTTTTTATCTTTTAATTACATAGAGCAGGGACGTGGTATGAATATGGAACAACAGACAGAGCGGATGGCCAGGGTGGCTGCGTTGATTGATCACTTACAAGCGCATTTTGCTCATCGAGGAAATCTTGTATTGTCAGAATCTGAGCAATATGGAGTTTGCCTTATTCTTGATCAGCTAAAAGAGCTTCTTACAACTGAAGACCGCTCTCGGTAATCAGGTGTTCTCCTGTAGTATTGCTTCACGGGTATATGATTGGCCTGAAAGCTTGCTTTGAAGAGGTTATTGGCAATTAAGAGGTTTACAAATCTCTGTGTCCCTGTACGATTTGCACCGCAAACAGGGTGATGCCGTCAGGTGTCCCGGTTGGCTTCGTTATGCGAAGCAGTTTGATGAGGGTTGATCGGACCAGGGGTCGCGATCAGGAGTGGGGACCGGGATATCCCGGAATGAATTTTTAAGCAGGTTTCTGGTTATGCTGCAGACATTCTTGAAGGCCAAGTTACATCGAGTTACCGCAACACATGCTGAGCTTCACTACGAGGGCTCTTGCGCAATTGATGGTGTATTGCTTGATCGTTCTGGTATCAGAGAATATGAGCTTGTTCATATCTACAATATTAACAATGGTGAGCGCTTCAGTACCTACGCTATCCGTGCTGAGGATAATTCTGGCGTAATCTCTGTTAACGGTGCTGCTGCACATAAAGCCAGCAAAGGTGATCTGCTGATCATTGCTGCCTATGTACAAATGGATGAACAGGAAGCAGATAATCATCAGCCAACGCTCTGTTACTTTGAGAATGCTAAAGCAGATGGTGGTGCTGGTTGCAGCGATGAGGAGTTGCGGGCTCGTAATGTAATGACCGGCATGAAAAAAGCGATTCCGGTTCAGAGTGCTGATATGTAAGTATCTTTATGCGCTGACTGTACGGTAAAGCCTCGCAACTGCGAGGCTTTTGTATTTCTGGTACTCGGTAAGTGTCTGCCGTGCCACGACTCTTGAGTGGGGCGTTGCCTCTGTCTTTGCGGCGCTCCTTTCTTATACTGAAGTCTGGATTAATTTTTCTGGTGTTTCCCCTTTTGGGCTTCATTTGAAAGTCTGTTATTGGCGAATAGATCGTAGCTGGTGTTGTAGAATAAGTTGTTCTCATGTCGACAACCTTACTCTGTGGTTTGGCGGAAAGATAGTTATTGTCGACAATGTGAGAGTTGGTGGTTGATGTAATCACGGAGCTCATTGTCGTCTTATGTAGCAGCTATCGTGCTATTTATTACTGTTTATTCGCCTTTTGTCTTAGTTTCCTGCGCGGCTTCATTGGTTAAAGTTGTAGCCAGTGGAGCCGGTTGACTGTCTACAATAAAAATAATCTCCAGCTCCTTCGCTTAGTGATTGTCAACGAAAACAAGAAAAGGACCGGTGCTATGTCCTACCAAGCAGAGTATTCCAGATCTATTGAAGCGCCAGAAGCATTCTGGGCAGAAAAAGCCGAGGCGCTGGCCTGGTACAAACAGCCTGAAACCATCCTGTCTCAGGATGAAAATGATATTTATCGCTGGTTTGCCGACGGTGAGCTGAACACTGCTTACCTGGCTCTGGATTACCATGTTGAAAACGGTCGTGCGGATCAAGCCGCCATTCTTTATGATTCTCCGGTAACCGATAGCAAGCGCACTCTGACATACCGTGAATTGCGTGATGAGGTTGCTAAATTTGCCGGTGTGTTGAAGGCTCAGGGTGTAGAAAAGGGTGACCGTGTTGTCATCTATATGCCAATGATTCCAGAAGCTCTGGTTGCCATGTTGGCTGTTGCTCGTCTGGGGGCAGTCCATTCTGTGGTGTTCGGTGGCTTTGCGCCGCACGAACTGGCGGTACGTATTGATGATGCTGAGCCAAAGGTGGTTGTAACAGCATCTTGTGGTATCGAAGTTGCCAAAGTCATCGAATATAAGCCGATGCTGGATGAAGCAATTGAAAAATCTGCACATCAGCCAGATGCAGTTGTAGTATTGCAGCGTCCGCAAGCAGTAGCGCCGATGACAGTAGGTCGTGATGTTGACTGGGCAGAAGCGATGGCGGCGGCAGAGCCTGCTGACTGTGTACCCGTAAAAGGTACTGACCCACTGTACATTCTGTACACATCTGGCACCACTGGTAAGCCAAAAGGTGTTGTACGTGATAACGGTGGCCATGCTGTTGCACTGAAATACTCCATGAAAGCAATCTACAACATGGAGCCGGGCGATGTCTTCTGGGCCGCTTCCGATGTTGGCTGGGTAGTCGGCCATTCTTATATCTGTTACGGCCCTCTGCTGGCGGGTTGTACTACCGTTGTTTATGAGGGTAAGCCTGTTCGTACACCAGATGCTGGCGCGTTCTGGCGTGTATGTGCTGAGTATAAATGTAAGGCTCTGTTCGCTGCACCAACAGCTTTCCGTGCGATCAAGAAGGAAGACCCAGAAGCCTCTCAGCTGGCCAAGTATGACCTTTCCAGTCTGGAAACCATCTTTATGGCAGGTGAGCGTCTGGACCCACCAACATACCACTGGACGGTTGATAAAACTGGTAAGCCCGTTGTTGATCACTGGTGGCAGACTGAAACTGGTTGGGCGATCTGCGGAAACCTGATGGGTGTCGAGCAAAAAGATCCAAAACCAGGTTCCTCTACTGTGCCCGTACCTGGTTTTAATGTTTGCGTTCTGGATCATGAAGGTAATGAGCTGCCGAACGGTGAGCAGGGTAATATCGCGCTGAAATTGCCATTGCCGCCGAGCTGTCTGCCAACTGTGTGGGGTGATTTCGAGCGTTTCCGGACTGGTTATCTATCGGAGTTCCCGGGTTACTACAGTTCAGGTGATGGTGGTTATAAAGATGAAGATGGTTATGTCTTCATCATGGGCCGTACAGATGATGTTATTAATGTTGCTGGTCACCGTCTGTCCACGGGCGAGATGGAAGAGATTGTTGCCGGACATGATGCGGTTGCAGAGTGTGCTGTTATCGGGATTAACGAGCCATTGAAAGGTCAGGAGCCAGTAGGGTTGGTGCTGCTTAAAGATGGCATTGAAATGGATGAAGATGAGCTACAGGCAGAGCTGGTAGCGCTGGTACGTAAAGAGATTGGTGCTGTTGCCTGCTTTAAGCGTGCCATTGTTGTCCAGCGTCTGCCTAAAACGCGCTCTGGTAAGATTCTGCGTAAGCTGCTGCGTCAGATTGCAGATGGCAAAGAGTACAGTGTGCCGTCAACTATTGATGATCCGGCTAGTTTGCCAGAAATTGAAGAGATTATGGGTCGCCATGGGTTGGTGACTGCATAATCAGGGGATAGTCGACTAGCCGTCAGGCTGGTTGATCATAGTAACCCTGCCCTTAGCTCCTTTAAGGCGACCTTATGGTCGCCTTTTTTTATGCTTTTTTGCTGCCTTGTGTCTCGTCCTGAAACACATGGGAGACCTATCATGGACAAGTCCACCACGCTGCGTCGTAAGAGAACTCAGGGCGACTACACGCCAGTCTTTAGATTTGAACAGGTTGAAAAAGGCGAGATGACATACAAACAGGCTCAGAAGCGCTACGGTATACAAGGTAGAAGTTCCGTGCTGACATGGTTGCGCAAGCACGGTCAGCAAGACTGGTCACTGACGAGGGCACCTTGTATGCCAGCCACTCAGGAAACCCCTGCCCAGACAATCAAACGCCTTGAAAAAGAGCTTGAAGACGAAAAACTGAGAACGCTGTATCTCAATATGATGGTTGATGATCTGGATAAGCATCATGGAACGCAGTTGCGAAAAAAGCTTTTGGCCGAACAGCCCGATCTCTTCAGGCCAGTGGAAAAGCCGCGCTGAGCCGGCTGTGCCGACTTGAAGGCGTTACCCGGCAGGCACTTTATCAGTGAGAAAAGCGGTATACCGCCAGGCAGAAGACGCTGGAGCCTGTGTTGCCAATGGTGCTGGAAGTGCGGCGGCATATGCCACGGCTGGGCACACGCAAACTCTACCAGCTGATAGAGCCTGAGCTGAAAGCGGCAGGTATCAAACTGGGGCGTGATGGTCTGTTTGATTATCTGCGTCAGCACCAGATGCTGATCAAGCCTCGACGCAACTATACCCGGACAACCCTATACCCGGACAACCTGGAGCAAGCACTGGATGAAGAAGTGTCCAGTTCTGTTCGCAAAGATGGAAATCAGTGCGCCTGAACAAGCTTTTGTCAGCGATATTACGTATGTCGGGAGCGAGGAGAGCGTACATTATCTGTCACTGGTCACCGATGCGAGCTCTCGCAAAATCATGGGATATGAGTTGAGCAGAGAGATGAAAGCGGTTGATACAGTGAAGGCATTGCAGATGGCTGTCAGAGGCCGGGTCAGCAATAATGCGCTGGCTGAGCGAGTGAATGGGATCCTGAAGCAGGAGTTCCTATTCACAAGATGTCGTACCTTTGACGAGCTCAAAACGGTGATTGAAGAAACCGTCTGGATCTACAATCACCTGCGACCTCATCTTAGTCTGGGCATGAAAACCCCAGCAGAAACGCATGAAAAAGCCAGATGCTTCGAGTATCAGGCTTGATCAAAAACCGTCAACACACTTTAGGACGGGACACTGGATGCTAGTTAACAGCATCTATGGTTAAACTCCGGATAATCAACGCATGATTACACGGCCAGACAACTGATAAGGTTCCGGGTTCACGACAGGCTCCCGCCCCAGCAACAGATCACTGAGCAGACGGGTAGAAGCAGGTGCCAGCACCAGACCGTTGCGGAACTGGCCAGCATTCACCCACAGCCCGTCATACCCCGGCACGGCACCAATATAAGGGATGCCTTCTGGCGAGCCCGGGCGCAAGCCCGACCAGTGATGCTCCACCGGATAGTCTTGCAGCGTCGGCATAATGGATAACGCGGTCCGCTGCAGAGACGCTCGTGCTTCTTCAGTGGTACGTTTTTCAAAACCGATCCGTTCCAGCGTGCTGCCAACCAGAATACGGCCATCATTACGAGGAATCAGATAACGGCCATCAGCCAGCACCACCCGATCAATCAGCCCCGGCTCTGCCCTGTACAGCATCATCTGGCCATGCACCGGCTCTACCGGCAACTCGATACCCAGCGGGGTCAGTAACTGAGGGCTCCAGGCTCCACCTGCAATGATCGTTGCGCCACCATAATAGTCTGCCGCTGAGGTACGAGCGCCACAGATACGTTCATTTTTCTGGATTAATCCGGTTACATCAGCCTGCTCCACCAGTGTTATATGTGGATTCGCCAGCATCGCCTGGCGTAACGAGCGACCTAGCCTCGGATTACGAATGCTGGCAACTTCAGGCATCCAGATTGCGCTTTCCACACCTGCCGCCAGGTTGGGCTCTTTACGGTAAACGAAGTCACCATCTACTTTGCGCAACGGCCGATGAAATTCTTGTGCCCAATTCAACGCCTCAGCTTCATCATCCACCGACAGCATAAACATACCTTTCTGACGCAGCTCTGGATCGTACCCAGTTTCGTCAATCAGCTCATCTGCCAGATGGATATAACTGCTCTGCGACCAGGTAGCTAACCGGGTAATCGGTGCCCTGTAGCGCCAAGGGTAGAGCGGAGAGACAATGCCACCACCCGCCCAACTGGACTCCTGAGCGCACTGGCGACGCTCCAGCAAGGTTACATTAGCGCCAGATTGCGCCAGTTCACGCGCCGTCATCATACCGATAACGCCGCCCCCGATTACGATAAAGTCAGCCATGGTGTTCTGTCCTCGTATTGCAGAGCGCTATTGTGCGTTGCTTACCAGGCCTGCACCAGCTCTGACGGACAAAAACCCGCCGATACAGATCAGGCCAGCTGAATTTCCTCCCCGGTATCCAACTCCGGTCGCAGCAGCTCCTGACTCAATTGCTGCGTGGTACGCACCGGATCAGACAGGCGGTCATGACTGAAAAACAGAATAGGCAAACCGATGGCACAGCATAATTTACGCTTTACCGCATAATGTTGTGCCGCGTGTGTCCCTGCGGCAGGCGCAGATTCCAGTTCAATTACACAACGCAGGCGGTGAGTAAGCGGGTCACAGAGTACAAAGTCAAACTGCAGTTTGCGAAACATTGCCCGCTCACTGGCAGGAATACGCTGACGCTGAATCGCATCACGCACTGCCACCTTGCATAATATCTGGTAACCCGGCGGCAACATTGGCCGTAACAGCTGATAAAACGCCAGCTCCTGAGCTGATAGCAGTTGCTCTGGACGACGATAGTGTTGTAGCAGGCGATATTCCTGATATTTAAGTACCAGGTGCGTCAATACCGTCAGCATTCCAAGTCCTGCTGCAGTTGTCAGCAACAGATCTAGCGATAGAAAATTTTTGGCCTGTAACAAGCCTGTGAGCATAGAGTCCATAGATTCACTCCCTGAATCGAAACGAACGTTCGCTTATTAAGAGAAAGGACTACCGTAACGTACTACGGTCGCTATTTTGCTTAGCAAAAACAGGGTTTACTATGCTTCTTTGGAGCTGATCAGAACGGTCGGTTTCAAACAAGATATAGAAAATTCGACCACAGTGCCGGGAATGAAAAGCGTAGAACGCAAAAAACCGACTCTAAAGTCGGTTTTTTCAGTGGATGGCCATCACACTGCTGTCAGAAAAAGTAGATACAATATAGATACTACTCTGATTTTTACGATTTAACCTTTTGATTTAAAAGGTAAAAAGTGGTGGGCTGGCGTCTACCACAAAGTCTTTCTAACCGACTGTTTTTAAAAGACTTTACGTTTTTAAATTTTCAAAAGGCCCCCAAAAAGGCCCCCAGCTGACATGGGTCTAAACCTGATTCAAGACTAAAGTATCAGTCCTGATTCCTCTGTTTCGTCCCTCCCCTGGAACCCCTCCCCAACATCAGTACCAGACAGCAGGCACCGGACTAACCCTTGGCGATGGCGTGTCGTCTTCTGCCTCAGACGGGCTATTGCTGGTGGATCAGCTGTGCTGATCTGCACGGCAGGCCAGAGCGATCAGCTAGCAGGACTATACAGCTTGTCTGTATATATTTACAGGAAGCTCTTAATACTTACTTCTTTATGGGGCATGGGGCAAAGATACAGAGGTAACTTTCACTCTCGATCAGTATTGTGGCCAGAAAAAATAGGTTCTTTTTCCACCCGTAAATTTTGAGGGTAATTCGATCCTCGGTTTTCTTACAGACTGGGCCGCTCTATAGCCTTCCTTCCTTAACTAAAGGCAAGGGGTTTCAGGGCTGAAGCATGAACAAACAGACGGCTAACAACTCCATTCAGCACATAGCGCCATATAAAAGGCTGTATGAAAAAACAGGTTCAGGGTTTGAACAACTCACAGCGCCTGCTTCCTGGCTCGTTGATTCACAACAGGAAAAGGTATGAAAAGGAAATGACTCGTTTTGACTTTCCACGTTGATCAACCCCAGCCTGATCGCCGCCACCAGAAAGTGCGTTGTCTGATATGACTGATATAGGTTCTTTGGTAACGGTTATGCGATACGGGTCACAGAATCGCGCGCGTCGTCCAGATGTTGGCAGTCATGGGGGGGTTATAATAATAACCAGATGGAGCAATAGGTTCTTCTGGCTCTCTGTCTCTTTACGGGTCACAGAATCGCGCGCGTCGTTCAGACGTGGGAAATTACAGGGGGGTTGTGGTGGTAGCCTTTCTCTCCTGGTGTTGTTTTAGTCTGTGTCAGTCGCATTAGTGCAAAAGAAATAGATTATTTTTTGCACACCAATGCACCACATTGCACAGCTCTGGAAATTTTACGGTGTCATCAAAAACGTGGGGGCAGTGGGGGCACTGGGGGCAGCACTCCATAACTGACTGAATATAAAAGGCTTTTCTGCCTGCCCCACTGAAAAACGCCGTGGGGGCAGCTGGGGGCAGTGGGGGCAGCACATATAACCCATTGATTTATAATAACTTTTGCCACATACCAGCACCATGGGGCATGGGGGCAGGAGACGGGTATGGGGGCAACAAGCCCCGGATAATGCGGGTTAACGGCCAATCCAGCACCTGCCCCCAGAGTGGGGGCAGTGGGGGCAGTGGGGGCAGAGCCCGATTCATGGGGGCAGCAGAGGTACTGGGGCAGCCGCACCACCAGCCCGGCCTGATCAACACTGTGGGCACAGCCTGCCCCCATGGTCTGGGGCTGTGGGGCACTGGGGGCAGCAGAGGAGCCGGGGCAAACGCACCATCAACCTGGCCTGATCAACACCGTAGGCATGGCCTGCCCCCATGATCTGGGGCTGTGGGGCACTGGGGGCAGCAGAGGTACTGAGGCGACCGCGCCACCAGCCCAGCCTGATCAATACCGTGGACATAGCCTGCCCCCATAGTCTGGGGCTGTGGGGCACTGGG
>JAOXSF010000201.1 GCA_025800125.1 Marinobacterium sp. | reverse complement strand
ACCATAACCAGTGCTTGATAACGTGGCAGATGTTCTGGCTTTATTCTGAACTTCATGGATTGCGGTATAACTCCCTTACTCACCAATCAGGTTGGCTTCGACTCCCTGTACAGTCTGCTCAACCCTCTGCAGATCTGCTTTATTTATTGCTCTCACACCACCCTTGTTTCCCCCCCTGAGACAGGAGAAAAGCGACAGAACCGGCTTTCAAATCATCCCAGCACAATTCTCAGACAAATCTGAAAGCACAACAATTAAAGCGTATTTTAAAATACAAACCCGCCAATCAGAGCTCATCTGTAAAAAGCACCGTATTAAAACCTGGCTACTCCAAAGGCTCCAGCCCGAGAACAGCGCCCCCTTCTAAAGTTCAACAATATTTCCACAATCAATCAGCAACACCACATGCGATGAGCGCCCCGCCATCCTCTACAGCATATTCAATACCTGCACCAGTGCCGGGAAAATAGCTAACCACGCAGCCTATCTCACTATCACATCCATCACCAACCCTGTGATAGAGTGCAATCGTATCAGCTTTACCAAGGACATTCCGATGAAAGGCTTATTCACGAAACAGACACTAGCCACCAATAGAAAAACACAATTCACACCATGCAACACTGCCATGGTGCTAGTACTGACGCTAACAGCATTATTTCATCAGGGGGCCAATGCTGCTCTGTTTGGTGTCGGAGAAAAAGTCAACGGCTTACCGCCAATCGTCCTTGAAGCAGAATATGATTACTACGGCGAAACAGGAAAGCTTTCAAAACTGCGTAACAGACACCTGCGCCCACCTTACTCCCTGCCTGTTTCCACGGTAGCAATTGTCGACCAACTGAATAATGAGCTGGAACGCAGAAACATACAGATTCCCCCTGAAGTCATTATCACCGACCGTCTGCGCTGGGGGCGATTTGAACTGTTTTCGGTGCTTAAACCCGTAGGCGATGGCCAGAAAATATCAAAACCAACGCCAGTTATATGCAGAAGCAAATATAACTGTAAAGTTGATTACGCCTTTGAAGATCGACTGAGTACCGAACAACGTGCCTTTCTTGCGTGGACTCGCTATTACCTGATGAAAAACCACAGCAAACGCCGCCTGAACAACCAGCAAAGTGCGCACGTTACTGCAGAGTACAAACTATTCAATATCTCTGACCAGCTTGCCGTATCTGAAGCAGCAATCCACTTCTGGCTGAACCTGACCAATTATCAGACACCGTATCGCACCACTCAGAACCAAGCCCCAGCCGAAGACGTGCCTGACGCATTACAGGCCCTATGGGCCCTGGCAAATGACCTCCAGGCGCTCCAGCCTGCGGAGCTGCAAGAACAATCTTTTGACTTTAACCAATTAATGGAAACCCACCTGCAAAGCCTGTTTGCCGGACAGTACACCTATCCCTGGACGCTGATAGAAAGTAGTAATGCCGGCCACACCCGTTATGAACGCAAAGACCTGACAGCGCTTGAATTAGCAGAACAGATTCGTCGCTGGAAAAGCATTACAGCACATGGCTATATCACCGGGCCGGACATTCAATACATGATCGTCAGCCTGAATCAGACTCCAACAGATATTCATATCATTCCCATACAATGCCAGTCAGGCCGCTGTAATCGACTACATTGGGAGCAGCTGCGCAGCCACGAGACACGCTTGCTCAACCACCCATTGCTATTACAACAATTCAGCCGCTATATTTTCGGCTTCTGAAAACTGAAACACCGAATAGACCATCGGCTTCTGATGGTCTATCCAAACACCACAGAAAATCAGACTTCCGTCAACTGTTCTCAAGTACCATAATCAGCCTGTTTATATTTTGTTACTATTCATTCATAAACCCTTTAAGGTTTTATAATCAAGCACTTAATAAACAAATGCTCATATAAAAGAGCATAAATGCAAAAGCACTGATAAAAAAGTGCACTGATTATAAATAGTGCTTATATAAAAGCCTGAGGGGTACTTGCTTCAGTAGTCAGACGACACCGGCTCCGACCGGGTGGAGCGGTGTCAAAGGAGCCCGACCGTGCTGAAAAACCTCTCCGTATCCATGAAACTATGGCTGATTCTTATCGTGTCCATTGCCGGACTCTCAGCTAACCAGCTCTACTCTCTATACGCCCTTAAAGCGGAACTGCTCGACTCTCGCCAGACAAAGATCAAAGAGCTGGTTGAAACAGCCTACAGCCTGATTGAAGGAAGTTACCAACAACTGGGAGATACGCCTGAGGCCCGCGCCCAGGCCAAAGAGCTTGTACGCAGGCTTGGCTACGCCCAGAAAGGCTATTTCTGGATTAATGATGAGAACCTCATTCTGGTAATGCACCCTAAAAAACCAGCAAAAGAAGGCAAAGACATGACCAATGTTCGTGACGGTGATGGCCAGTTACACTGGCAGGCCATGCGTAACATTGTTCTCAGCCAGGGCGAGGGGCTGGTAAATTACAGCTACCTCGGCCCTAAAAACCCAGAACCGCAACCCAAAATATCTTACGTCAAGGGCTTTAAGCCATGGGGCTGGGTTGTCGGCACAGGCGTATATGTCAATGATTTGAATGCTCACTTCTGGAACCGCGCCAGCGTCGCAATTGGCGTTGCAGTTGCCAGCACACTCGCAGTCGCAGTACTGATCATGATGATTGCGCGCAATATTATCCAGCCTGTACAAGCACTCTCAACACCCATGGCTGAGGCAGCAGAAGGACGACTGCGCAACCGCATAAAAGAGCGCCGTCGTGATGAGTTTGGTGCTCTGGGGGAAGCATTTAACAACATGTTGGCCGGACAGACATCTCTTATCAGCCAGCTTAGCGATGCTTGCGGCCAACTAACCAGCACCGCCAGCACATTACTCAATACCACTGACAGCACTCAGCAGGGAGTACAGCGGCAGTTTGAAGAGGTAGACCAGCTGGCAACCGCCATGGATGAAATGAGCAGTACAATTCACGAAGTAGCTCACCATGCAACCCAGACAGCAGACGCAACACGCCAGGCCTCAGATGAAGCAGAAGACGGAAAACACGCTGTAACCGGTGCTATCGAATCAATCCAGCAATTAGCTCAGGAAGTTGAAAGTACGGCGGATAGCCTGAAACAACTGGACGCTCAGTGTCACGAAATTGGTGCAGTGGTCGAAGTTATCGAAACAATTTCGGAGCAAACCAATCTTCTGGCTCTTAACGCTGCTATTGAAGCCGCTCGCGCTGGTGATCAAGGCAGAGGGTTCTCTGTTGTTGCTGACGAAGTCCGCTCACTGGCCATGCGCACACAGCAATCGACCGTCGAAATCCAGACCATGATTCAAAACCTGCAAAACGGCGCACAGCAGGCCGTTGCCGTCATGAACCGCAGCATGCAGAAATCAGGAGACAGTGTTGAACGCGCTCAGCAGGCTGGTGAAGTGCTCAACCGAATTGTTGATCAGGTGCAGACAATCAATGATATGAGTACGCAGATTGCAACAGCCGCTGAAGAACAGAGCGCTGTTTCTGATGAGATGACCCGTGGCCTGCACCAGATTCGTGACGTATCCAGCGAGACGAGCGAAGGCGCAGAAACGATGGCCAGCAACAGCCGGGAACTGAACCGCATGGTCAGCACTTTCCAGCGCAGCATAGGGCGCTTTGAGGTCTGACTTCACACTCTGCAATTGGAACCGGCCCCTCCAAGGGGGCTGGTTATCAACAGATTCAGTGCATAACCCTGTTGATAACCAGGCGACCAACTGTTACAACACAGTAATATCAAGCACCCCAGCAATCTGATCAAAAAACAATCAAATTCGTTTTTTCATATTAGCTTTCATAGAGTTAGCCGCCCCCCTATACCAATCCCTGCTCTCTTCAGCACCCCGGATGCCGGACACAAAAAAACCGACACCCATAAGGGTATCGGCTGTGAGTATGTCATACACTTAGGCAACCTGACACACCTGCTCTTCACTCAGGGAGTTCAACCTCGATGTGCGTACGCGGTACACAGCAGCAGGTCAGAATTTCATCATCAGCAAGATCTACCAGACTATCCTGCACATACTCTACCTCTCCATCCAGCAGGCGCGCACGACAGCAGCCACAATAACCACCACGACAACTGTAAGGTGCCGCAATATTTTGCGCCTCAAGTGCATCCAGCAATGAAAACTCATACTGGTAAAAGAATGTTTCGTGGTTGTTCACCTTGATACGGGGAATACCCGACATAACACTCGCCTGCACTGCTGCCCCAGCCACCGGCCGCACATCATCAGACCTGCCAGATTGCACTGGCACATACTCAGAGATCGAAGCCGTCAAAATCACCCTCGTCCACTTCGTTATCAATCTGACCAACCAGATAAGAGCTGATTTCCGCCTCTTGCGGCGCTACCTGCACGTTATCACTGACCAGCCAGGCATTCATCCACGGCAACGGATTCTGGCGCTGCTCAAAAATCTCATTCAAACCCAGCGCCTTCATCCGCACATTAGTAATATATTCAACATAATCACTCAGAATTCGCGCATTCAATCCGATCATTGAGCCTTCACTGAACAGATACTGTGCCCAATCTTTCTCTTGCTGCGCAGCTTCTTCAAACAACCGGTAGACTTCCGGCTCACACTCTTGAGCGATTCCCTGGAATTCAGGATCATCCTGACCTGACGCCAGAATATTGATCATATGCTGAGTGCCTGTCAGATGAAGCGCTTCATCACGGGCGATCAGCTTGATAATTTTGGCATTACCTTCCATCACCGCACGTTCTGCGAACGCAAAAGAGCAAGCAAAGCTGACATAAAAACGAATGGCTTCCAACACATTGACCGACACCAGCGTCAGGTACAACTTGCGCTTAAGATTACGCAAAGATGTGTCCATTGAGCGCCCATCGATATCATGAATACCCGGACCATGAATGGTATAGATATTCACCAGCTCGATAAATTCATCATAAAGCCGCGTAACAGCGTCAGCGCGCTTGATGATTTCCGGATTAGTCACAATTTCATCAAAAACATCTGAAGGCTCAGTGATGATATTACGGATAATATGCGTATAAGAACGGCTATGGATTGTCTCGCTAAACGCCCAGGTCTCAAACCAGGTTTCCAGCTCCGGAAGAGAAACTACCGGCAAGAAAGCAACATTAGGCGAACGCCCCTGCACAGAATCAAGTAACGTCTGGTACTTGAGATTGCTCAGGAAAATATGCTGCTCATGCTCTGGCATTGCCATAAAATCTTTACGGTCAGTACTCAGATCCACCTCCTCTGGACGCCAGAAGAAGGAAAGCTGTTTTTCAATCAGTTTCTCGAAGATCGGGTAACGCTGACGATCATAACGAGCAACATTCACGTTACGGCCAAAGAACATCGGCTCTTTGGTGGCATCATGGGTACTGTGACTGAAAGTAGAATAAAGCATTAAAGAAGCCTGAAGTCGGTAATACAGCAATGACAAACGCCTGCCAGAATAGACAGAACCTGCGCTGGTAGCTTTACGCCATACAACTACCAGAAGATCAGTTACGGGCAGAAAATCAGTTACGGGCAAATAGGTTACGAAGAACGCTCCACAGCAATGAGAACACTGACCCCGACCCACAACAGCGGGCCGGAAATCAGACAGAAAACTCAAAGCTTACAGGCACCGCCTTCACACCCCAGATCATCATGCTGATCTTTGGCACCGTCACGAGTGTTGTGGTAGTACAGAGTCTTGACGCCATTCTTATACGCCCCGAGCAGATCCTGCAGCAACAGCTTCATCGGCACCTTCTCCCCAGGGAAGCGCGCTGGATCGTAGTTGGTATTGGCAGAAATCGCCTGATCAACAAACTTCTGCATGATACCCACCAGCTGCAAGTAGCCGGTATTATTCGGAATACTCCACAGCAACTCATACTGATCTTTCAGACGGGTAAACTCTGGCACCACCTGCTTCATAACACCGTCCTTACTTGCCTTCACGGACACATACCCACGGGGCGGCTCAATACCATTAGTGGAGTTGGTAATCTGAGAAGAAGTTTCACATGGCATCAGCGCTGTCAGCGTGCTGTTGCGCAAACCGAATTCGCGAATATCTTCACGCAGCGTTTCCCAGAAATACTGCAATGGCTCATCGCAGAAATCATCGACTTCACGCTTGTAGGTATCAATTGGCAAAATACCTTTTGCGTATGTAGTCTCATCAAATTTCGGACAAGCACCTCGCTCTTTAGCAAGGTCATTAGACGCCTTAAGCAGGAAGTACTGAATGGCTTCAAAGGTACGATGCACCAGACCATTTGCCGAACCATCAGAGTATTTCACCCCATTTTTCGCCAGATAGTAGGCAAAGTTAGTCACTCCCACACCCAGCGTACGACGGTTCATGGTTGCATTACGCGCAGCCTCAATCGGGTAGTCCTGGTAATCAAGCAGGCTATCAAGCGCACGCACAATCAGATCAGCCAGATTATCCAGCTCATCAAGGTTTTCCAGTGCCCCAAGGTTAAATGCAGACAACGTACAGAGCGCAATTTCACCCTCTGGGTCATTAATATCATTCAGCGGCTTCGTCGGCAGCGCAATTTCCAGACAGAGGTTTGACTGCTTAACCGGGGCTACAGTTGGATCGAACGGACTATGGGTATTACAATGATCAACATTCTGAATGTAGATACGCCCAGTCTGCGCCCGCTCAGATGCCAGCAAACCAAACAGCTCAACGGCCTTGATCTTTTTCTTGCGAATCTGAGGATCGTTTTCATACTGCACATAAAGGCGCTCGAATTCGTCCTGATCAGCAAAGAAAGCATCATACAAACCTGGCACTTCGTGTGGGCTAAACAGCGTAATTTCACCACCTTTGATCAAACGGGTATACATCAGCTTGTTCAGCTGCACACCATAATCGAGATGGCGAACGCGATTTTCCTCCACGCCCCGGTTATTCTTCAATACCAGCAGCGATTCAACCTCCAGATGCCAGAGCGGGTAAAACAACGTTGCCGCACCACCACGCACACCACCCTGAGAACAAGACTTAACCGCCGTCTGGAAGTGTTTGTAGAATGGAATACAACCGGTATGAAACGCTTCGCCATTACGAATAGGGCTACCGATTGCACGAATACGACCCGCATTAATGCCAATGCCTGCTCGCTGAGAGACATACTTGACGATAGACGAGGCTGTCGCATTGATAGAGTCCAGGCTATCGCCACACTCAATCAGCACACAGGAACTGAACTGACGCGTTGGTGTACGCACTCCCGCCATAATCGGTGTCGGCAACGATAGCTTGAACTGAGAACAGGCATCATAGAAACGCTTGACGTAGCCCAGACGCGTATCTTTTGGATAGGCAGAGAACAGGCAAGCCGACACCAGCATATACAGAATCTGTGGACTCTCATACACCTCACCGGTCACCCGGTTCTGCACAAGGTACTTACCTTCCAGCTGCTTGACCGCCGCATAAGAGAAATCCATATCACGGTCATGCTGGAGGTAATCATTCAGCTCACTCCATTCCGCTTCACTGTAATCAGCCAACAGATGCGCATCATAACGGTTCTGCTTAACCATAGTGCTGACATGTGCGTACAGATGCGGTGGTTCAAATGTACCAAACGCACGCTTGCGAAGGTGAAAGATCGCCAGACGCGCAGCCAGATACTGGTAATCAGGCGCACTTTCAGAAATCAGATCAGCGGCAGACTTGATTAACGTCTCATGGATATCAGACGTTTTCATCCCCTCGAAAAACTGCAGATGAGCCTTCAGTTCAACTTCTGATGGAGATACGGCATCCAGTCCCTCAGCAGCCCAGATAACAACTCGATGAATCTTTTCCAGATCCAATCGCTCGCGTCGTCCATCCCGCTTGGTAACCATCAAGTCTTGTTGCATGTACCTCTTTTCTCCGTGCAAACGTGTCCTTGCCGACCTGGATCAAGGTAATAAAACGCAAATCCATATACCCCGAAATCAGGGAATACCGGTATTACGAAAACCAGCCCGAGGCGTCAGCGAGCCACAAGATATTGTGTTGTCAGATTTGAAGAGCACTAAATATAGTGATCGGCGGCTCGAATTCAACTCTTGAATTTTGCTGCCTCGAGGTGTAGCGCCAACACAGGAATCGGGAAAAATTCACCAGAAACAAGGCATCAACAGCAATCCTCAAACAATATTACAGATTACATACGCGAGAAAAATTTTTACCTGCCACCGGATATGACCCACCTGGAAATTTATTAATTTTTTACAGGCAAGGGTTTACATCCGCCAAATCCATGCGTAATATTCGCCGCACATTGTTGGTGGGGTTCCCGAGTGGCCAAAGGGATCAGACTGTAAATCTGACGCGAAAGCTTCGGTGGTTCGAATCCACCTCCCACCACCATTTAAAAACAACCATTCTTCACAGACTAATCTTCACACAAAATCTGCTTCAAGCTTTTGACACCCTAGAATCAAGCCCTACTGTTACTACTAATTTTTTAGTGATTCTCCAGGTTACATCCATATTCATATCCGGTAGCATACCCGAATTTTTAACCTGGTTAAGGAGCCCTGCTCATGACTCTTGCTGAAGCGGAAAGCCTTGCACTGAACATCGGCCTCACTCTGTTTGCCGGTTATGTCTTTTTCATCATTTATGATCTGGCCAAGAAATCGAATGCCGGCAAGCTGGGCACAGCTGTGCTGTTCTTTGCCCTGGGCCTGGGTCTGGCTGCTTTTCTGGTCAAAAACATCGTGGTCGAAATGATTGGCGGCGGTGTCTGAACACCGCACCCCTATCCCTCTCTGATATCACCTATCTATACCTGACCAGCTTCGCTAGAGCCTTTACCAGCCAGAACCTGCTCATCAACATGTATCAGCTGACCAGTCTGCGGGTTAACCTTGTACGCCCTACCAAACCCCACTACATAACTACCAGCTACCGGCCTGAGCACAAACAGATGAAAGTCTGACAAAGTCCGCAGCATCGAAACAATATTGCCCTGCACTTTTTCCAGCAACGCCAACCCCGCCTCATACTCTCCAGATTCCCGAGAGACCGATTCCGCCTGACACCGCCAGATCAAACGTTCTCGGGCGTAAAGATTGCGACTCTCCCGCTCATCCCGAATAAACATGACCGACACCTGAGGGTGCACTCGCATATTAGAAGTATGCGCGGCCAGCTCACTGATAAAAACAAAGAAAGCTCCATCTTCCCTTCGCGCACAGGGCGTATAACTGATTTCAGGCATTAGCTCTGACGAAAGCGTTGATAATAGTAATGTTTTACTCTCTTCCTGCAGCTGCTGCATATTCTGCTGCAGCTGCACCTGTGACACTGCTTTCACCCATAGATTCCTTCAACAAAATGGATAATTACTCAACCTGGCACTCAGAATTATCGCCCACAGGTCGACTCTAACGAAATGAAGGTTGTTTCACTGTAACACACGGCCAGATCAGAACAGGCCACCGCCAGTAACACACTTCAGGGGGAATGATCATGGGCAGTCTGCATCTGTTTATTCAGCATCCCAACCAGATCGCACTGGAGCTGATCCCGCTGGACAGCAACGCCGCCGCCAACCTCCAGCCCCCCGCTCTGGGGTTACTTTGCAGCAGCCCAACCCCCTATGACCGAGGTCAGCAACTGCAATTAAACTTCCCCGACTGCGACCTCCACTCCCCTCCGATTACAGGCACTGTTCTCGATTGCCAGCCACTGACTGATAGCTACCAACTGGCACTATTGTTCCACACTTCAGATTGCGCGATGCGGCTGCGCATGGTTGAACAACAGCTACAAATCCGCCTGTATCAGACTCATATTGCCCAAACACAAGGCAGACAACTGAGTGATAACGCGGCAGCACTGGAATGGATTGAGCACCACGCAGCCAGCTTCCCTGCTGCATTCAGGTGATGTCCGGTTACGCAAAGCGTATACTTCTCTCAAGCATCTGCGCAGACATTCTGCACAGTATCGCCAGATTATTACCCTCTCCCTGTATTTACGGATGCACGCATGCAGCAGAAAGTTGTCAAAGCCGGCAATATTGAAATTGCCAACGATAAACCCATGGCCCTGTTCGGTGGCATGAACGTACTGGAGTCGCGCGATCTGGCTCTGAGTATTGCCGAACACTACGTTCAGGTTACTGAAAAGCTTGGCATTCCTTACGTATTTAAGGCCTCCTTTGACAAGGCCAACCGCTCCTCTCTTGACTCATTTCGAGGCCCCGGCATGGAAGAAGGCCTGAAGATCATGGAAGAGGTTAAAAAAACCTTTAATGTCCCACTGATTACTGATGTACACGAGCCCCACCAAGCCGCTCCTGTCGCTGAAGTATGTGACATCATTCAGCTACCTGCATTCCTGTCTCGCCAAACAGATCTGGTTCAAGCAATGGCTGCGACCGATGCCGTTATCAATATCAAGAAAGCTCAATTTCTTGCCCCACATGAAATGAAACATATTCTGCATAAATGCCAGGATGCAGGTAACGACCAACTGATTCTCTGTGAACGCGGCAGCTGCTTCGGCTATAACAACCTTGTCGTCGACATGCTGGGCTTTAGCATTATGAAAGAAACCGGCTTCCCGGTTATGTTTGATGCCACCCATGCCCTGCAAATGCCAGGCGGACGCAGCGACTCTGCCGATGGTCGCCGCGCACTTGTCGCCCAGCTATCCCGCGCCGGGCTCACTCAGGGCATTGCAGGCCTGTTCCTGGAAGCCCACCCTGACCCAAACATTGCTAAATGTGATGGCCCTTGCGCTCTACCACTGGACAAGCTTGAACCTTACCTGACACAGATGAAAGCCGTAGACGACCTGACCAAAAGCTTCGCACCGCTGGATACCAGCGCCTGATTTATCAGGCTCTCGACTCCTGAACAGACCCTAAGAGCCTGCAGCAGAGCACCTGTATACACCTGTGTGCTCGACCGCAGGCTAGCAATAACAAAACCACAACCCGATTCAAACGCCCGTAATAATACTGCTGACTCCCCCACCATTCGCGTCTATGATAGGCAAAAATTTTCTCTGACCGGACACAGGTGGCATGGAAAAAACCAGGGAAAAACCCGCCTCCCTTCTGAGGGAAGGCTTGATGCTCGGCCCACAACGCCAATTCAGGCTACAAAGCGAAGTTGCACGCATGGCACTGGGGCAAATATGGCGCGTAACAGACCTGGGGCCAGGTAGTCGCACCAGCCTGAGCCTGATGTTTGTAGACTCAACGCTGGTTGCAGACCCTCGCAGCAATGAGGCCATCAAAAAGCAGATCAACGCCAAGCAACTGCAACACGTTCATATCATGGAACAACATGGTTTCTTCCAGCTCAAAAATGGCTGGCTGGCTGTTACCATGGAAGTCCTGGATGGCCTGTCACTGCAAACCCTAATTGATAGCGACGATGTCAGCCACCTGCTCCCCCGTCAACTCAAAGTTCTGCTGGCCCAGACCGCCGCCGCACTGGAGTTTATGGCTGGCAGCCACGGCCATGCCCATGGCGCACTCTGCCCGGAACTGATTTTCATCAACCGCGACAGCGGCGTAAAACTGGCAGGCGAAGGGCTACGTCCAGCCTTTGACGGCATCAACAGCGAACTGGACACACCTTTCAGCTATCCAGATTACCAGGCCCCGGAAGCCTTCCACCCCGGCAATGTCAGCGCCCGTGGTGACATCTACTCGTTAGCCTGCATTGCTTATCAGCTGCTCACCGGTGAAAAACCCTACCTGATGGGCGAAGATGGTGAACGCCACCGTAACCATGACAAACAACCCAGTAACGTTACCGACCGCCAGTGGCTGACCTTACAACGCGCTCTGTCCGAAAACCCGGCAGACAGACCAACATCGGCACATGCTCTGGTACAAGCACTCTTTATTGAAGAAAAAGACGACGAAGAAGCCGACGCTGCGGCGCTCAACAACTTACCCGGCCCTACCTCTGGTACCGCAGAAGCAATCGCAGAGGCAGCACAAAGCAAGAACAGCAACAGCAACCCCACAACCAGCCAGAACAGTGATAAACCCAGCTGGCTTAATCGCCCAATCGCATTTCTGCTTGGCCTGCTACTCGGTTTATCTATCAGCCTGTTGCTCTACTCTCTGCTTGCTCCTTCCCCCCTGAGCGAAGCACAACGCACACTACTGGCACAAGCTGAAGCAGAGCAGGCCGCCAGCGCAACAGCCCTACTAAACCCGACAGTAGCTGAACTCTCCCCTGTCAGTGAGACCATTGATACATCTGTACTACCTGCCAAGCTAACACCCGAGCAAATTAAAGCCGTACAGGCCAACCCTCAAAGCACTGACCTCAGCGACGAAAACCGCCCCAGCCAGACACTGTTTCGGGACATGGTTGATGATGATCGCTATGGACCCGAAATGGTTGTTATCCCAGCCGGACACTACACTCGAGGTGACAACAGCAGCTTTGCTGACGACAATGAAAAGCCTGCTCGCGAAGTCCAGATTCAGCGAGGATTCGGGCTTTCAAGGTATGAAGTAACCTTTGACGAGTACGATTACTTTGCCAACATGACAGGTCGCCCCCTTCCTGATGACGAAGGGTGGGGACGGGGACGCCATCCAGTGATCAATATTACCTGGCAAGATGCGTATGACTATACCGTCTGGCTGGCCAGAATCACTGGCGAGCCTTATCGACTGCCCAGCGAAACCGAATGGGAATACGCCGCTCGGGCTGGCACTACCAGTCGATACAGCTGGGGGGAACGCATGGTACCCGGCTATGCCAACTGCGATGAATGCGCCAGCCCATGGGGCGGTAAACAGACCGCTCCCGTTGGCTCATTACGCCCTAATGACTGGGGACTATACGACATGGCAGGAAACGTAGACGAATGGGTAGCAGACTGCTACCTAGACAATTACATAAAGGCACCGGTAGACGGTAGCGCAGTTCGTACTCCGCAATGCAATGCACGCACAATGCGGGGTGGCTCCTGGTTTGACATTGCCAGACTGATGCGCCCATCCAGTCGCTACCGCAACCCGGCAGAAGGCAAACGCAACAGCTGGGGTTTCCGTGTTGCTGTTGATATAAATCCAAGGATCCTCAAGCCATGATCAGATCACGCACTCTACTTAACACACTGACACTATCAGCATTACTTCCTCTGGGACTGGCAACAATCAGTATAAACGCCAACGCTACTGACAGCCTGAAGGTCAGCGCGGAACAACGCACTGCACTCTCATTGACACTGTACAATCAGGACCTGGGCCTGGTACGCGAAAGCCGTCAGGTCCCCATACTGAATCGGGGACAGTCCGTGCTGATTGAAGATGTCAGCGCTCAGCTGAACCCCCGCACTCTGCAACTGAAAAATGCTGGTCGCATCATTGAGCAAAACCATAATACTGACCTGCTCAGCTACCATCGCCTGCTGGAACACTTCCTGGGCCAGACCATACAACTGGCTGAACACAATCCAGCCACTGGCAAGGAGCGACTGAGTACGATTCGCCTGATGGCAATCAATGGCAGCCAGATATTGATACAACGCAATGGCCAGCTGGAAACATTATCCAGCCATTATCGTTTTATTTTTCCAGAGCACCCGGATAACCTGACCCTGAAACCTGCAATCAGTTTTCGCACAGAAGGCACACTCAAACCTGCCACAGCCGAAATCAGCTATCTGACCAGCGGACTGAGCTGGGAAATGGATTATGTGCTGGAACTGAATAAAGAAGGGACACAAGCCAGCCTGAACGGGTTTGCCACGCTCAGCAACCAGACAGGCAGCAGTTTCATGAATGCCAGCGTCAACCTGCTGGCAGGCAGTGTCAATCAGCCTCAACCAGCACCGGTCATGTATCGCAAGGCGCGTGCCGTGATGATGGCTGATAATGCAGAGGCAGGCATGGCTGCGCCACAACGCCAGCAACTACAGGACTTCCACCTGTACAGCCTTCCTCAACCAGTTAATCTACAAAACAATCAGCAAAAACAGGTCAGCCTGCTGAACAGTGAACAGATCAGGGTTGAACGTGAACTACAGCTCAGCCTGCCTGTGTATGCCAGCCCACAACCAGAAATTCGCCAACAGAACCCCCAAACCCGCCTGAAATTCACCAACACCCCTGAAAATGGCTTGGGAGAGCCCATGCCAGCGGGCTCCATCCGGGTATTCAGCCCCGACAAAAGCGATCAGGCACAGTTTGTAGGTGGTAGCCAGATTGACAACCAGGCACGCGGCAATGAAGTTTATATTCAGCTGGGCCAGGCATTTGATGTAACCGTCAGCCAGCAGCAGACTCGCTTTGAGAAGCAATTCAATGGTGTCAGCAGCCTCCAGACTCTGACATTGAAAAATAGCGGGGAACGCCCAACTACTCTGAAGCTGAGCACGCGTTTTCAGAAACGCTGGCAGATCAGTGACAACAGCCAACCCTATACACGTAATGGCAACACAGCACTCTGGGTGCTGAAATTACCAGCCAATAGCAGTACAGAACTTACTTTTACCGTACGCCAGTTTGAGAAATAAAACATTTTCAGCAACGACAGCTCCGAATGAGCTGTTTTGAATAAACGGTTTTACATGGACAGCAACATTCAGCGTGATCATTGCTCACACTGCACACTGGCGACAGACTATTGCATCTGTCGCCATGCGCAGCCCCAGCAAACAGAAGTACAACTGGCATTGCTACTACACGCCAACGAACCACTACGCCCAACCGGAACAGCATCCGTCATAAAGCAAACCCTGCCCGATACACGCTGCTTCATCTGGCAACGCACCTCGCCTCCACAAACACTGCTTCAGATGATCAAAGACCCCACCTACCAGCCATGGCTGATATTCCCGGCAGATCGCCCAGAACTGGAGCCCAGACAAAAAACATGGCACCCCTCTAAAGGGCGCACCCCTTTATTGATCATCCCTGACGGCACCTGGAAAGAAGTTCGCAAAATGGTGCGCAAGAGCCCCTGGCTGACATCTTTGCCTTTACTGGCATTCTCTCCACAACAGCCCAGTCGCTATCGACTACGCCGTAACCCAGATGCCGAACACCTCTGCACCGCTGAAGTTGCCAGCCATCTGCTGACATTAACCGGACACCCGGATGCTGCTCAAGCCATTGACCAGCAGCTCACGCATTTTCTGACCAATTACCATCTCTGGCAGCACCACCTGCCAGCTTCAGCCACAATGCCTGCAACTCAGGCAATGTGATATAACACCTCACGCTCAGGGCAACTGCCGATACCAGCGCTGCGCCTGAGCTTCATCTACGGACTGCCCTAGCTGCCCTTCGCGGTATACATCATGCAAACGGCGCACAGCCAGCGGATGCCCCTGTTCTGCAGCCTGACGGTACCAGCCTAGTGCGCGCTCTGGGTCTGGCCGATAGTAATGTTCAAACCCATTCTCGAAGATGCGCCCCATCTGATAACAGGCTTTAATATCACCCATACCCGCTGCACGCTCCAGATAGATAGCTCCCTGAATGCGATTCTGCACACCTTCACCACGAAAGTGCAGCAGATGACCATACATCGACAGCGCCTGACGGTTATGGTTGTCTGCTGCAAAGCGGAATAACCGCATAACAAAGTTATGTTTTTTTAACGACCCTTTTCCTGGCCCCGCACGAAACAAACCATATGCAAGCCAGAACATAAACGGAGCCAGCATACGCATTAATATTTTCATTTATCTACACCCTCTTTCAAACAGCCGGCTCTTTGTGCCGATAAAACCAGTACCCGCAACACCAGGTGAGCAACCAGAACCCACGAATTGAAGAAACATCCGCCAGGAACAGAAAACCCGACCCGAAATAAACAACCAGGCACTATCGCCCGAACACGATCAACTCAAAACTATCAATTCAGATAGTTCTAATGTAACTGCAACCGGCAATAATCCGCATTATTAAGTGTTAACACTTGATACGCACTACGAAAGTGGGATAAAAGTAACAGAACAGGAGTATAAAAATACCTCCAAGTATAACTTTTCTTTATAAATAGAGTTTACGGATTCAGTCGAGTACCAACCATGAACATATATGACGACAACTCTCAGACCATTGGCCGCACCCCATTAGTACGCCTGCGCCACCTTGCACCTGATGCTAACCTGCTGGCCAAAGTAGAAGCTCGAAACCCGGCCGGGTCAGTAAAATGCAGAATTGGCGCAAACATGATCTGGAGCGCAGAGCAGAGCGGGCAACTCAAACCAGGCATGACTTTGATTGAACCAACCAGTGGTAACACAGGCATAGCCCTGGCTTTTGTTGCAGCGTCACGCGGTTATAAACTGGTACTGACCATGCCTTCCTCCATGAGCCTGGAGCGACGCAAGCTGATGAAAGCACTGGGAGCCGACATCATATTGACAGAGCCCGCCAAAGGTATGAAAGGGGCGATTGAAAAAGCCACAGAGCTTACCACCAGCAATCCTGAACAGTATTTAATGCTGCAACAGTTTGAAAACCCAGCCAACCCTGAGATCCATGAAAAGACCACAGGCCCTGAAATCTGGCGAGATACCGACGGCCAGATTGATATTCTGGTTGCAGGCGTGGGCACTGGCGGCACTATTAGCGGCATCTCTCGCTACATAAAGCAGACAGAAGGCAAAGCAATTACATCTGTGGCAGTTGAGCCTGTTGACTCCCCGGTTATCAGCCAGACACTGGCGGGTAAAGCTGTGGCGCCTGCTCCACATAAGATTCAGGGTATTGGCGCAGGCTTTGTACCTGGCAACCTGGCACTGGATCTGATTGATCACGTAGAACAGGTCAGCAACGAAGAAGCAATGGAAATGGCGCATCGCCTGATGACAGAGGAAGGTATTCTGGCGGGCATATCTTGTGGCGCTGCAGTATGTGCCGCATTACGTCAGGCTGAAGATCCAGCCAATGCAGGCAAAAACATTGTCGTTATTCTGCCTGACTCTGGCGAGCGTTATCTGAGCTCTCCGCTGTTTGAGGGACGCTTTACCGATAACGAAATGAATCAATAAAGATCTGAACGGTACAGGCCGCTTTTAATGCTGCCTGTACCCGCATGTTCATACACAATATCGGAAGTCTGCGCAAGCACAACAGTGATCAGACTCTGTTATCTTCGCCGCTCATCATTCAGGCGATCCAGTAACTGCGCCACCTGCAAACTTGCACGCTCCATATCCTGAAGATAACGCACCAGTGCAGCACGATCCCCCTGACGAGCCGCTTCCACCGCCTCAAATCCATAAGCATGCACCTGGCGGTGCGGCTCTTCAATTGCACCGTAGCTGTGACTATTGCGGTAAAGCTGGTGACCACGCCCTTTATAAAACCAGTGTCCCAGCCTACAGGTGGAATGGTCAGCCATGCCTGCAACCTGATCCAGCTGTCCACTGATAATTGCGCCGTAAATTTCGCCCTTCCAGATAATGTGATCAAGCTTCACCGTCTCAATAAAGGCATCTTCTGCACTGTTATCAATAACTGTATGCATACGCCCGGACAGATCGACAACTTCATCAACCGAACAACGAATCTGCTCTGCAGAAGCAACCACATCACTGGAAAGCGTCTGCACCTGACCAATGTCCTGCGATGCAACATGGGTCTGGCGTGAAATCTCGCCAACCAGATTACCAATCTCATCACTGGCCTCACTGGCCTTACGAGCCAGATTTCGAACCTCATCAGCCACTACAGCAAAACCGCGCCCAGTTTCACCTGCTCGCGCTGCCTCAATGGCAGCATTGAGAGCCAACAAGTTAGTCTGATCTGAAATATCCCGAATGACACCAACAAACTTTTCAATTTCCGTCGAGACACTCAGCAGACTTTGCACATTGTCATTGCCTGCGCGGGAACGCTGCTGAATTTCATGTACGCGCTCCAGAATACTACGCACAGCTTCACGGGTTTCATTAAAAATGGAAACAGATTCGTTCAGAGACTCACGTTCGGCATTAAGATTACGCGCTGACTCAGAGAGTGTATCCCTGACTTCAGAGATCAGCTCACCACCTTTGATCCAGGCATGACAAACGTCGCTGTCGTCGTGATTAGCCGCTTCAACTTTTTCACGTGTAAGACGTTCAACTTCTTCTTTTAATTGCTGATTTTCTATCAGCAATCGCTCATTTTCCCTTTCCAGATTGCTAAAGTCCTGCTTTGCTGCATCCAGTTGCAGTTGCAACTTACGTGAAAAAAACATCCTGATAACCCCGACACCATGCACAACCCGATCACATAGAACACATCCAGTACGCACAACTATGTGATACCTGTTTTTATTCCACACCCAGCCTCTCAGCAAATCCCCACAGGAATAACATAATGCCGATGCTGCAATGGGTGCGACCTCAGGTTTCCATCAATGTCTCACGGGCACACAGCCAGCGAACACGCAGATCCCCTTATATTTAGAGAGCACGAATATAAGCGGCAGCATACAGACTGACTTTATGCAAAACAGTAATAATTATTTGTAATTAACAACTTTTCCCTACCAGAAAAGCAAAAAAACAGACTTAAGACATAGGTAGAATGAAAACCTCCTGACTCTGACACTATCTTTTAAGAACACAAGACCGGGAAGACCGGCCATCTTCCCTGCATTCAGAGCAGCTTAAGCGATAGTAAGGCCTTACAATCTAGATTGATCACCGTAACGCTGCCAGACCTGTTCAACCACCCGAAACCGGGTTTGAGGGTCTAGCAACTGTAGCAACGCAAACCACTGTCTGCGATCAGTCTGAATATAATATACAGCCAGCTGCTCAGGCCCTTTCAACAGCGCCCAGCGCAGCAACCGGGTACGACAAGGCATATACATACCTGCAATCGAAAATGGGAACGGGTCTGCATACATGGCGTCCAGCCAACGTTGTAGCCTGTACGAAACAGGGCACACCTGCTGAAATAATTCCCAGGCTGATAAACTTCCACAACGTATCAGACGCTCCAGCAAACAGAGCATTGCAGGCTGCCGAAATGAGAACACCTGCCTTATACCGTCCAGCACCAACGGCAACCAGGCATATTCGGCAGGGTCAAGGGACTGCAACTCTTGACGCCGCCAGTAATAATCCAGCCACGCCTTTCCTTTTGGGTGTAGCCGGGCATACTCAAGGCACAGTAACACCCGCTGCGAATCAATCAGGTGTGACCAATCCCACTGTGTACGCGTACCACACCCAGTTGCAAACAGACACGCAAGACGCCAGGCGGTATCGGCATCAGACTGCAATAACACCTGTTGCAATAAAGGATCAATGCGGGTGCGCAGCGTTGGTGAACGTGCGTGGCAGAACAACCAGCTTAACCCCTCGACTACACGATCAAGCTGCCCCTGCTCCAGCCGACGCTGAAAGAAGTGTTCAAGCTCAAAAACTGATAACTGCTCAAACTCACCAGTTGAAACCGCGATACCTGGTTGCGTACAACATAACCGCAGTTGATCCAGCTCTCTGATCATCAGATCCATTTCTGCCCCTCCGCTGCCTTGCGTTAAAAGCCACTCTCAAGTATTAGCGCTTTACCTGCTATCGCCAGCAGTGAAAGAGAAATTACGACCAAAGCATAGATTCTCCCTCACTATGAACCAGCCCCTGCTGTAGATCAGTACCGGCAAGGGAAGACATCAGGTCTTCAACCAGAACCACCAACCTTTCGATCTGATGATTGGAGATGCAGCCCTTTCCACATATCATGTACTATCAACCCATACCCTGGAAGCAATCGGGGCATGATGGAGTAACAGATGTCAGACGAACCTCACTTCCTGAAAGAACAACGCGAACAGCTTCAGATCGAAAGCCGCAGCGATGCTACAGTGGAACCATTGCAGCTGGGTCAGCGTGTACGGGAGATCAGATTAAGTCAGAACCTGACACTGGAAGAGGCCAGTAAACGTACGGGACTGGCTCGCTCTACCCTGTCAAAAATCGAAAACGAGCAGATATCACCTACATTCAGCGCAGTCAGTAAACTGGTAGCGGGACTGGGGATTGATATTCCACAATTATTCAGTGCGCCACAGCGCGGCGCTGGGGCAGGCGGGCGACGAGATATTACACGTGCAGGCGATGGTCGGCCGCACCCGACACCAACCTATGAACATGAAATGCTGGCAACAGAGTTAAGTCAGAAGAAAATGATCCCTTACCGCACAACGGTTCATGCACGGAGCTTCGATAGCTACCAGGACTGGGTGCGCCACGATGGTGAAGAGTTCCTGTACGTATTGTCCGGGTCGGTTCTGTTTTATACCGAGTTTTACCAGCCAATTGAACTCCATACGGGAGATTCAGCGTACTACGACTGCGAGATGGGCCATGCTCTTGTCTCAACCAGCGAAGAGGACGCCACAGTAATCTGGGTTACAGCTTAAGAAACATCGCCGTATACGACTGATCAGAAACGCTCTGCCTTAACCCTTTGATTGCTACGACTTTGCTATTACAGGCTGACTCAATGAGCCCGCCAGCCATATCCTGTTAACGAAATATCGTCCAGACAAAGACTATTACAACCAGGCAACAAAAGATTGGCGGGCTCTAGCAATCCCGCTCGCAACTCGTCACTCAAGTGCCCCGTTGCAACCAGTCTCTCCAATGCCTCTAACTGATCCTGTAACTGGGTAAGCAGCCCTTGCTGATCCGCAAAGCCTCGCCACAACTCCCATGTTTCAAGCATCAGTACAGGGACATCAAGGCGCGCAATATAACCAACCCATTGCCGCAGCAGCGGCAGGGTTGAACGTCCCAGTAATTCTGATAAAGGCTGCACACATTCGTCCAGATTTTGCAGTAAAGTTTTACGTTCAGCATATAACACCGGATAGTAACGTGCCGGCCCTTCGACAGCCTGCATATGCACATCTGCACGGCGAAAAGCGAGCAGCCAGAAAAGAGGAATAAACGTATTGGACATACAGAGTGTCCGGGCATATCCAGGCGCTTCAGACAGCGCCACAATGTCCGGACTCCGCTCCAACCCCAGCAATAACAGCTTAATACCCACGCATCATCTCCCCGGCACAGAGGGTTTTACAAACAAACTCCATGACAAACCACACTTCAACTGCTCAGATTCTGACCTGTCAACAATAGAAAAAACACCCCCCTTTTCGACCAATATACAGATCATCCCGTGACAGGATGAAGAATACACTGCTAAACCTTTAATTACCGACCACCCGGTTTGAACATAATACCTTTTGCCAAATTCAGCAGAATGGCTTTATACCCTCTAAAACATGCGGATTAATTCTTTAAACTAATTGTCACTGAAGGTTATTTTCAGGTAATGTTCTGACGGATTTGTCAGTCAGTTATGGAATAGAAAAGTATGCAAAGCCTCTCCCCCAGTGACCTGAATATCATGCTGGTTGAGCCTTCGGCAATGCAGCGCAAAATCATTATTCAGCAGCTGCAGAAGGAGCAGGTCGAGGCAATCGATCAGGCACAAAGCTGCGAGCAGGCGCTGGAGCGTATTCGCGCGGTCACGCCAGATCTGATTATTAGCGCTCTGCATTTTGAAGATGGTACCGGCCTTGATCTGTTGCAGACCATCCGCAACGACCCACAGCTGGAAGAGCTACCCTTTATGCTCATTTCCAGTGAAACCCGTCGCGAACAACTGGAGCAGTTCAAACAGTCCGGCGTTGTTGCCATTCTACCAAAACCATTTAACCGCCAACATCTGGGAAGCGCAATCAATGCGACTCTTGATCTTCTGACCGCCGAAGAGCTGGAGCTGGAGCTGTACGATATTGATAAGCTGCGTGTACTTGTGGTTGATGACAGTCGTATGGCACGTAAAGTTATCCGCCGTGTACTGACCAATCTGGGCGTCCAAAATTTTCAGGAAGCCGCCGATGGCTCTGAAGCCATTGAATTACTTAGTCAACATGTCTTCGATCTGGTGGTAACCGACTATAATATGCCAGAGGTAACAGGCCTTGAGCTTACAGAGCATATTCGCCGTTCGGACACTTACAGCCACCTGCCCGTTATGATGGTGACATCCGAAGCAAACGATGCCCACCTCAGCCATGTTGCACAATCTGGTGTAAATGCCATTGCCGACAAGCCGTTTGAACCTGAATTTGTCAAACGCATTCTGGGCCGCCTACTGGAAGATTACTGAGATAAGGTTCTGCCAGAAGCGGTAGATTCTCCCCGGCGCACCCTGTACAATCGCGCGTTTCCTCATCATGGTCACGCTGCATACAGGCAGCGCCGCAACCACAGGTAAATGAATGTCCGCTTCTGAAGAATCTCCACGCAGCTTTTCTGCGCTGGGTCTTGCTGATCCATTGCTGGCCGCACTGACTGAAATCGGTTACGAAACTCCGACACCTATTCAGGAAGCCAGTATCCCCCATCTGCTGGATGGTCGTGATCTGCTGGGTATGGCTCAGACAGGCACAGGCAAAACCGCAGCTTTTGCACTGCCCCTGCTATCCCGGATTGATCCTAGCGATAAACAGCCGCAGCTGCTGGTACTGGCTCCAACCCGTGAGCTGGCGATTCAGGTTGCCGAAGCGTTCCAGACATACACCCGTCACATGCGCGGCGTTCATATTCTGCCAATTTATGGCGGCCAGTCTTACGACACACAGCTGCGTCAGCTGCGTCGTGGTGTACAGGTTGTTGTTGGCACACCTGGTCGTGTCATGGACCATATGCGCCGTGGCAATCTGAAGCTCGACAGTCTGCGCTCTCTGGTGCTGGACGAAGCTGATGAAATGCTGCGCATGGGCTTTATTGATGATGTAAACTGGGTACTGGAACACACACCGGAAGATCGCCAGATAGCCTTGTTCTCTGCCACCATGCCACGAGAAATCCAGCGTGTTGCCGAAGATCACCTGAATGATCCAGCTCAGATCAAGATCAAAGCACAGACAGCGACGGCAACCACTATCCGCCAGCTGTACTGGCGTGTCAGCGGTTATCACAAACTGGACGCTTTGACCCGCATTCTGGAAATGCAGAGTTTTGATGCCATGATCATCTTCGTGCGCACGAAATCCGCAACCGAAGAGCTGGCAGAGAAACTGTCTGCCCGTGGCTATGCTGCCGAAGCATTGAACGGCGACCTGTCTCAGCAGCAGCGTGAGCGCACTATCTCACGCCTGAAAAGCGGCAAGACCGACATCCTGGTCGCTACCGATGTTGTTGCACGCGGCTTGGACGTGGAGCGTATCAGCCATGTACTGAACTACGACATCCCTTACGATACGGAATCCTACATCCATCGCATCGGCCGCACCGGTCGTGCAGGTCGTGAAGGTGAGGCAATTCTGTTTGTATCACCACGTGAACAACGCATGCTGCGCTCTATCGAGAAAGCAACTCGCCAACCAATAGAACGCATGCAGCTGCCAAGCACGAATGATATTAACGAACAGCGTCTGCAACGCTTCAAAGATCGCATCAGCGAAACACTGGATAGTGCAGACCTGAGCCTTTATATCGATCTGCTGATGGAATATCAGAAAGAGCATGATTGCGACCCATTGAACATGGCGGCAGCACTGGCAGCCATGGTACAGGGTGACAAGCCACTGCTACTGAAGGACGAACCAAAACCTCGCCGCGAAGAACGCGACGATCGTCGTGAGCGCAACGACCGCCCGCGCAAACAGGCACGTCCTGAAGATATGCAGCCTCGACCTCTGAAGAACCATCCAGAGATCGTTATGGAACGCTACAGCCTGATGGTTGGCTACGAACATGGTGTGAAGCCAGGCAATATCGTCGGCGCGATTGCCAATGAAGCCGACCTCAAATCAGAGTACATCGGCCATATTGAAATTTATGATCGCACAGCAACCGTCGATCTGCCTGCTGGCATGCCTGAGGATACCATGGCGATGCTCAAGCGCGTTGTTATCTGCGGCCAACGCTTGAATGTGCGTCCAGCAAGTGAGACAGATATCAGCCTGCATGAGCGCCGCGGCGGCCCAGCCCCTCGCCGCAACAACGGCTCTCGCGATGGACGCCGCCCACACCGTGGTAATCGTCGTGATGGTGGCCGTCGCCAGGAACGCCAGCCTCGCGACTGATCAAGCCCGCAGCACAATATCATCCAGCCAGAGGGTAATATCATCCTCTGGCAACCTCACCCAGGGACAAATACTACCCTCAACAACAGACTGCCCACACAGCAACGCCAACTGTGCCCCCTGCCCAGCGGTCCACTCCTCCCCATAAACAGGACACACAGCACAAGGCGCCTCTTCCAGACCCAGCTCGTCACATAGCCATAGCACTACCCGCAACTGCTGAATTTCCAGCTCCAGCGCCAGATGCCGAAACAGATAAACCTCAGGCTGCGTATCTTCACGCCCAAAACCAACACTGTCTTCTAACTGCCAATGCTTCACAGAAAAACGATGAACACCAAAACCAACAGCTATCTGTTCCGCATTATGGCATTGCACCTCAAACGCATTCAGCAAACGCACCACAGGCCTGTCAGTCTGGCCAGCCAGTGTCTGGACAACGTTAAAACCTGACACTTTCAGTTGCTTAGAGATTTTTGATTGCTTCGATATTTTTAATTGCTTAGTCGTCATAATCAAAGCCTGGTACGAAAACAGACAAAAATCATGAAATAAACTGAATACCATTGCTGACGGCATATAAGCAAAGAAAGAGGAAAGAGGAAAGAGGAAAGAGGAAAGAGAGGAAGACAGATGAAAGACAGCAGCGCAACTCAGACGCTTGTAACACAAGCGCCTGCTGCCATAGAAAGCTTATGACTGGATCAGCGAGAGCCGAAGGGCTTATTCGCCACTGTATATACGTGGAATACGGCCCGTCAGACAGGTCATCAATGTATACGGAATGGTATCTGCGTAACCAGCTACTTCATTAACGGAGAGACTTTCACCGAAAAACTCTACCGTGCTACCAACACCAGCATTCGGCAGATCCGTCAGGTCAATAGTAATCATATCCATGGACACCCGACCCGCAATGCAGGTGCGATGACCATCAACCAGCACCGGTGTACCATTACGAGCGTGGCGCGGATAACCATCACCATACCCCATTGCAACGGTTCCAATACGACTGGTCTTTTCAGCCGTCCAGGTGGCCGCGTAACCAACACTCTCATCGGCTTCAATTTCACGCACTGCAATGACTTCAGACAGTAACGACATCGCAGGTTGAAGCCTGACAGATTCAGCATTATCACACACATAAGGGGACGCCCCGTACAGCATCAACCCTGGTCGTAAAATATCCTGATGCGCTTCCGGCCAACCCAGTGTTGCAGGAGAATTCGAAAGACTGACTGGTGCCTCAATATCGGCAGCCGCCTTACGAAAAGCCTCTATCTGTCGTACAGTAGTATCATTATCCAGCTCATCAGCACAGGCAAAATGAGACATCAATACCACTTCTTTCACCTGCGGCAGCGCAGTGAGACGATCATAGGCTGCCCGGTAATTGTTCGGCGCGATGCCTAGGCGGTGCATACCTGAATCCATTTTCAACCAGACTGTCAGGGCAGCATTTTCCGGCAGTGCCGCAATCTGATCAATCTGAAATTCGCTGTGCAACGCCGTCCAGAAGTTCAAAGCTATACACTGCACCAGCTCCTGCGCTTCGAACACACCTTCAAGCAGCAGCACGGGCTGCTCAATACCAGCTTCACGCAACTCGATTGCTTCTTCTATACAAGCGACACCAAAGGCTTCTACCTCCGGCGCCAGCGCACGAGCAACCGCAGCAGCACCATGACCATAAGCATTGGCCTTAACAATAGCAATTGCGCGACTCTGCGGTGACTGGGCACGAGCAAGGCGATAGTTAGCTCGAATAGCATCCAGATTGATCAGAGCTCTGGCCTGACGGCTCATAAAGGGGTCCTCCTGCAATACAACAGGTGCAATGCCATCCTGCATTGACGACACTGCACCAACCACTGCTTATTCAGCGGTTACCATGATGGCATCAATTTCTACATCAACATTTTTCGGCAGCTGCTTCACAGCGAAAGCAGCACGCGCTGGATAAGGCTGCTCAAAATAGCGCGCCATAACTTCGTTTACAGTGGCGAAGTTATCCATATCAGACAGCAGAATAGTCAGCTTGACGCAGTCATTCAAAGAACCACCTGCAGCCTGTGCAATCGCTTGCAGATTTTCAAACACCTGCACAGCTTGAGCTTCAAAGTCACCAGCAACAATCTCCATAGAATTTGGGTCCAGCGGAATCTGACCGGAGATGTAAGCAGTCTGACCAACCTTGACAGCCTGAGAGTAAGTACCAATTGCTGCTGGCGCGTTATCTGTGTGGATGACACTTCTGTTCATAGCCTTTCCTTCTGTTATTTCGGTTATCTATCGCCCATCAGCGCAAAATGCTGACAGACCATATGAAAGCATTGCAGAAACCCGGTGCAGGAGGGAAATCAGCAGACAATAATCTGATGATTCCGTCGGGCTCGGGCACTATGGCGTGTTCAGCCCCGGATTAAAAGCGAAAAAAAACGAAGCCCGGACGCAGGCCGGGCTTCGTCATAAATCCATCCAGTGAGATTGGCATGAAAGGATGGGTAATCAATAAACCGATAGGCAGCAACAGCTGGGATTTCTGCTATTTCAGAGACAACACGGCACTCAGAGATAACAAGGTATCATTCAGATACAGCAACGCACGCTTCATCGCTCTAGCGAATAGCAACAATAATTGCTATTGTATGGCAACAAATGCAGAAATTTTATCTGTTTTTTGCAAAGCATTAGGAAAATAACCCGGAATCCATGTAAAAACAGGATGAAGTATGGCCTCACGTAATCCTTCAGGCAAACAACGCCGCTTTGACCGTATTGACCGTAATATCCTGCGCATCCTTCAGCGCGAAGGCCGTATCTCCTATACAGAGTTAGCGGATCGGGTTGGCCTCTCCACAACACCCTGTATGGAGCGCGTCAAGCGCCTGGAAAAGGACGGTGTAATCGAAGGTTACCACGCACGTATCAATCCAGAAGCACTCCAGTACAGTATGCTGGTATTTGTTGAAATATCTCTGTCTTATCAGTCACCGGATGCCTTTGAACGCTTCAATCAGGCCGTCAGCCAGCTGCCCTACTTACTGGAATGCCACCTGGTCTCGGGCGATGCAGACTACCTGATCAAAGCCCGTATCAGCGATATGTCACAGTACCGTGAGCTACTTGGCGACATGCTGTTAACGCTGCCGGGGGTTAAAAACTCCAAAAGCTATATCGTTATGGAAGAGGTCAAAGAGACGTCTGAACTGCCAGTCGAGCAATAAGCAGGGCTCACGCCTAGGCAAGCAACCCGTCCAGCAGTTGCTACACAGGCCGAACCTGACGACAGTAACGAGACTTGACGTCCCCCCTCCGTGAACGAAGGGGATGCCAGGAGCCATTACAGCTCAAAGACCAGGGCGGCTTACACCGCTACCTTTCCCTCGACAGGACGGCCCAGCCCGACCGCAAGTATATTCATGGCCGCGTTTACATCGCGGTCGTGAGTGACACCACACTCACTGCATGTCCACACTCTTATTCCAAGTCCTGCGATACCTCTCGGTCTCGAATCCGGCACTTTGCCACAACTC
>JAOXSF010000155.1 GCA_025800125.1 Marinobacterium sp. | reverse complement strand
ATATCCGTCAGCAGGGGATTATTAAGCTACGGGCCGAAGGACTGTCGGTTCCTGCCAATGGAGGCTTGCGTAAGTCCGGTCACGAACCGGCAGCAGCCTGAGAAGTTGGAAGCCTCGCCCGTCAGGGCGGGGAGCAGTCACGGAAGAGACGCTTTATATAGAGACCCTTTTTTTATGGCTTTTTTCTCGCTATATTGCGTAACCAGTTACGTAAATGGTTTTTGTGGTCTGTGTCAGTGGCTTCTGTACATGGCTATCTGAGTCGTTTTGTACATGGCGCTTGTAAACAAGCCGTTGTACGCAGCTTTTCTGAATGGCTTTTATAAACAGCTTGTATAAAAAAGTTAATGAAATTAATGAAGTTGAGGTGACTATGGATCACATGCAGCGTTTTGGCAGTCTGTCGCTGGGCAGTCGCTTACGGCGCCTGTCAGATAGTCTGATTGGCGATGTTATCGAGATCTATCAGGCGCAAGGTATCCCGCTGCATCCAACATTTTTTCCGTTGTTTGGACTACTGCATAGTGAAGGCCCGCTGTCTGTCACCCGTGCCGCAGAGCTATTAGGGGTCAGCCATCCAGCAATCAGTAAGATTGCTCGCAAAATGACAGCAGAAGGATGGATTGAGAAAACACCAGACCCAACCGATGAGCGTCGACAGCTATTGGTGTTGACGGCACGTAGCGAAGCACTATTAGAGCTGATCCAGCCAATCTGGGCGGAAATCAAGGGATACCTGGATAACCTGATGGCAGCACAGAGCCTCCCGTTATTGCAGGCTCTGAATGAATTTGAAACGCAAGTGGCGCAACAAGGGTTTGTAGAGCCTGTACTGGCACGGCTGGCACAACGTCAATCCCTGGAAGGGTTTGAAATCCTGCCCTGGCAGGTGCAATACCGGCAGCAATTTCATGATCTCAACAGAGAATGGCTGAATCGTTTCTTCAATGGTGAATATACCGCGCAGGACAAACAGGCACTGGAAAACCCGGAAGGTTACTACCTGGCCCGTGGTGGCTATATCTGGTTCGCTCGCAACCGGGGTGATGTGATCGGTTGCGTCGCGCTGGCACGACATAGCGCGACCCGCTACGAAATATCCAAAATGGGCGTGCAGCATGATAGTCAGGGATTGGGGGTTGGTCGTGAGTTGATACTGACGGCACTGGACAAAGCGCGAGAGCAGGGGGCTGTAGAGGTGTTTCTGGAAACAGCCAGTTGTCTGGAACGGGCCGTAAGGCTCTATCAGAATCTGGGCTTTTGTCAGATTCCACACCCGGATGGTGTCTCTGTTTATCCGCGCTCCGACGTGTATATGCAGCTGGTGTTGTAACAGTTTTTGCTGCAAGTGTGTTGCGGAAGATTTTTCATCGCAGTTGGAACAGGTACAAGTTACCAGCAAAGTAAAACATAACGTGGTATCAGAACGATGTTGAAGAAGATGACTTCAGAAAATGAGGTGCCGGGAGTGCCAGATGCAGAAGGAGCTGCCAAATCAATTGCCCAGCAGCGACGAACCGAATTTATCGGTGGAGCCAAAGCAACAATACCGTTAATTATCGGGGCGATTCCATTTGGTATTATTTTTGGCACATTGGCAGAGCCCAGCGGATTGTCAGCATTGGGTGCTCTGGCTATGTCGATGTTTGTGTTTGCAGGCTCCGGCCAGTTTATTGCGATTGGGCTGATGGCCGCTGGTGCTGCCTTGCCTGTGATTATTGCGACGACTTTTGTGGTGAATCTGCGTCATATGTTATATGCCGCAAACCTGGTACCCAAAGTGCGCCACCTGCCACAACGCTGGCGTATTCCGATGGCATTCGGTCTGACGGATGAAACCTTCGCTGCGGTCAGTAACCGTTATATGTGTGATGATGATCTGACCCATGCTCACTGGTTTTATCTGGGGTCGATGGCGGCAATGTGGGGGAATTGGCAGCTTTGTACAGCGTTGGGGGTGGGGTTAGGCGAAATCTTCCCTGACATGACCAGCTGGGGGTTAGACTTTGCCATGTCAGTCACATTTATTGGCATGGTTGTGCCTTATCTGCGTAATACGCCAATGTGGGCTGCGGTAATTGTTGCCGGAGCGATGGCGATGGCAACCGTAGCGATGCCACATAAACTGGGACTGATGGTAGCGGCTGTCAGTGGCATTGCTGTTGGGCTATCACTGCATATGCTGAAGCAACGAAAAGAAGCTCGGCAGGAGGCTGCATCATGAACGAAGTCGCGCTGATTTCGGGTATGTTTCTGGTGACTTTCAGTGTGCGTTATGTGTTATTTGCAGTTGCTGGAAAAGTGCACTTTCCACCCTGGCTCAGTACCGGGTTGGGATTTGTTCCACCTGTGGTGCTGACGGCGATTATTGTGCCAGCCGTGCTGATGCCGCAAGGCGAGCTCTGGCTGAGCTGGGACAACCCCTGGCTGCTGGCGGGCGTGTTTGCTGTGGTCGTTTCACTGGTGTGTAAAGATCTGCTGACGACCATTGTGGCAGGTATGGTGTTTTTTATGTTGCTGCGTTTTGGCTTCGGCCTCTGAAACCAAAATGGGAAAGCCGGACACAACATGAGTGCTGTACCGGCTTCAAGTAATAGCTGCATCTGGCTATAAATGCGCCCGGTGACAAATGCACCTGGCTATAAATGCACCTGGTCATAACTGAGCCATGGCCAGGTAACAATGGTGTCAGGCAATAGCCGTTCCTGGTGCAGGAAAAGGCTTATGGGGTGTAAAAGCCTCTGCACTGCTGCCCTGTTGGCGTAATAATGTCAGCTTCTGTTCTGCCTCCTGAAGGGTGGGGTGATAGCCAGCAGGTACCCACCATAACACCATGATCGCTTCACGCGGTGCTTCAAACCACTGCTTGCGAGCTTTCAGGAAATAGAGGTGGTCGCTGTTATAAACATAGTCTTTCAAAGCGGCGACATCCTTCCAGATGGTCAGGTTGGAGATCAGTTTTGCATCACCAAATATTTCAAATTCTGTCGCATTGCCATTATCACCGGTCAGGCGCCAGATAAAACCTGGGTGGTTTTCTGCCAGTGTATTGATGCGATCCAGGTTATCCATAAATTCCGCCATGCGCGGATCATCCAGTTCATAGAGTGGACGGCCAATATTGAATTGTGCCAGTTGATACTTGGGCATCATTATTCCTGTCGTTTCAGTAGAGAGGGGCCAGTCTAATGCCACCTGGATGGCAAATATTGGATGATCTTGTGCTGCTGTGCAGATAACGTTGCTGTACATAGTTGTTGTACATAACAGCAGGAAATCGCGGTTTTGAGCAGCAAAGCATGCTGATCGCTTCTGCTGGTGACCAATTTATGCACAGGCGTGTTGAATTTCTTTCTCGCTTTCGGTCTAAGCGTATAGCTTTGAGAACCGGTTACGGGTTCTCTTAAGAAAGAGGTCAGCACCATGTCGGCAAAACAGAAAACAAGAATACGTACTACAGGGCTGGCGATCTTTGGCAAGGAACTGATACGCCGCTGTGGTTCACACTGTGAGTTGTGCAAGGCACAGGGTGTGAAGCTGGTTGTTCATGAAGTGCCACCGTCGCCTGGTACCCCAGATCCTGAACACTGCATCATGGTTTGTGAAGACTGTCAGCGTCAGCTGTTAAGCCCGAAGCGAATAGAGGCCAGCCATTGGCGCTGTCTGGCAGCCAGTATGTGGAGTGATATACCTGCGGTCAAAGTAACTTCTTTGTTGATGTTGCAGCAGCTTGAAGAAACTGAGCCCTGGGCTGCTGAACTGCTGGAACAAGCCTGGCTTGCGCCGGAAGAGGCCCGCTGGCTTAGTGACGCAGGGCATCTATAGTTTTCAAGAGAGATCGCTTTCAGGAGAGGTGGCTGCGATGCCAGTATTTATTGCGATATAAACGATTTTTTGGATGTAACTGTCTGCAATGTAGCCACAACTATTCAAATGGAAGTCTGCCTGATAAGAAGTGTATCCGGTGCTTCAGTGCATCAGCGGGTTGACGCATAATGCAGCCCCCCCCCCTGTTACTGGTGCGATGCACAGAGCGGGGCGTATTGCTGGATACACGGATAAAGGAAAGCAGATGTTTCATATTACCAATGGCGATAATGCCAGTCAGTGGCTGGCGCAATGTGGGATAACCGGTGACTTCCTCGGCTGGGATGATGTGCTCCATGAAGGGCCTGTTCCTGGTGGGCTCACGTTGCACGAGCTTTCCCTGATTCGTGCCCGCTTTATCAGTTTCTGTGGTTGGGCAACAGAATTTGAAGCACAGACACATTTTCAGACCCGTGATGCCCGTTTTCTGGATGCCGCACGCCATCATGATGTGGTGATATGGAACAGTCATGAGCTTTTTGATCAACTGCATATGTTGCAGGTGCTCAGCTGGTATTACCGTGAGGGGCAAGGGCTGAAGCCGCCCAGACTTGTGTTTGTTGATGCACTATTGGGAGATGGCAGTTTACAACCGCCGCAACTGAAAGCCGCGTTAATGCAGGCGCTGCCTGCAACGGCAGCACAGCTGGAAAAAGCGGATGAATTGTGGCAACTGTTTACAGCGGCTAACCCGCGTGGTCTGGCGTGTGCTGCGGCTCAGGCGATTACACCTTTCCCTTTCATGCAGCTGGCATTACAGCGCCTGTTACAGGAATACCCGGATGCGCAAGGGCTGAGCCGGACTCAGCGGGCAGCGCTTGATGCAGTAAAGGCGGGTGCAGACAATCCAGTCGCGCTGTTTCAGGTGGTGCGCCAGCAGGAAGATATTCCTTTTATGGGCGATGCCAGTTTCTGGCAGATTGTGGCTGATCTGTGTGCGGAGCCATATCCGCTGGTATGTCGCCAGGACAACCTGCCGTTTCAGTTGCCTGATATTTTTGCGCCATCAGAAGCGTTTCGTAACCAGCCATTACAGCTGACAGCCCTGGGTTATGAGCTATTGGCTGGCCAGCAGGACTGGCTGTCGCAGCCTGTTGATCGTTGGCTGGGAGGTGTGCATCTGAATCCTGAAAACTGCTGGTGCTGGGTGGATGGTAGTTTTCAACGTCGATAGCTGTGCCGTTTGTTAACGTTGCTATCTGTTTTTTCGTTGTATGTTTTCTTCTCGGCTAGCTGTGTAGCTAAAACAGGGCTCGCCTTATGTATAACAGGCCTCTATAGTGGGCGCTTCTTTATATCGAAAGGCGCAAGCCAAACTGGAGATGCAGATGCAGATCAGCGACAACAAAGTGGTATCCATCCACTACACACTGACCAACGTAGACGGCGAAGTGCTGGATAGCTCTGTTGGTGAAGCACCACTGCCTTACCTGCATGGTGCCGGTAATATCGTTGCCGGTCTGGAAGATGCGCTGGCAGGTAAAGAGGTGGGTGATAAGCTGGATGTAACCGTACCACCTGAACTGGGTTACGGTGAAAAGCATGAAGACTTTATACAGAAAGTGCCTGTAGAGAACTTCGCTGGTGTGGATAAGGTTGAAGTTGGTATGCAGTTTATGGCGCAGGTACCATGGGGCGAACAGCCTGTTGAAGTGATCAAGGTGGAAGATGACGGTATCACGCTGGATGGTAACCATCCGCTGGCAGATCAGACGCTGCAGTTTGCTGTAGAAGTTGTAGAAATTCGTGATGCTACTGAAGAAGAGATTGAGCACGGCCACGTGCACTGATTTTTCATAGCCGTGGTTATCAGTTTCATCGGTGCTCTACCTGGTAGCGGCTGTCTTTTATGGACGGCAAGACCTCAACTGATGGAACTGACCGGACGGGCCCTTTGCGGCCCGTTTCTGTTTCTGCTACACAGGGGCAGGGCTTCTATACCAATGTATCTTCTGTGTTGGTTAATATCTAACCACTTGAAAAATATAAAATTTTTTGAAGAAAGTTGTTGACCTCACGCCGGTCGTTCAATAACATACGCGCCGTTGTTGAGGCAACGGTCACAGCGTCCCATTCGTCTAGTGGCCTAGGACACCGCCCTTTCACGGCGGTAACAGGGGTTCGAACCCCCTATGGGACGCCATGCGGGAATAGCTCAGTTGGTAGAGCGCAACCTTGCCAAGGTTGAGGTCGCCGGTTCGAACCCGGTTTCCCGCTCCA
>JAOXSF010000137.1 GCA_025800125.1 Marinobacterium sp. | reverse complement strand
GCTGGGACCAGCTGACATCAGCTTCTCCTGCACCAATTTTCATCAAGACGCCGGCTATATTACGGATCATGTGATGCAGAAAAGCGTTAGCTTTCACATCAATCACGATAAGATCACCATCCTCGTAAACACGAAGATGCTCAATTGTGCGCACTGGACTTTTCGCCTGACAGGCGACTGCACGATACGACGTGAAGTCATGCTCTCCAATCAGCGCTTCGCCAGCTTGCTGCATACAGGAAACATCCAGTTTTTTATGGGTCCAGGTAACACCACGGGGCAAAATAGCAGGCTTAACCGGCGCACTGTAAATAATGTAGCGATAGCGACGAGACTGTGCTGAAAAACGGGCATGAAAACTATCGGGCACCCGCTGTGCCCAACGAATCGCAATATCATCAGGCAGATGGGTATTTGTTCCCATCACCAGTGCACGCTCCGGACGTTCATATTGGCAATCAAAATGAATCACCTGCCAGGTACCGTTGACTCCCGTATCCGTACGGCCAGCACAAACAACTGACACTGGGTGATTGGCAATTCGCGCCAACGCCCTTTCAACTTCACTCTGCACACAGCGCACATCACCGGTCTTCTGCCGCTGCCAGCCATTGTAAGCCGCGCCTGCGTATTCTACGCAGAGGGCATAACGATAAGAGGCGGCCAAAGCCGCCTCCTGTTCTGAAATCAACTGCTCAGACATGGACATTCTTTAATTGATAAGCGAGCGTGCAAACATAGCAGATTGCACGCCCGGCTGCAGCAGCCAGTAAGATCAGGCCATCATGCCAGATAGCAGCTTGTCAGCTTCTTCTACCTGCGTATCAGAACCTTCTTCTCTTACTTCATTAAGAATTTCACGCGCGCCCTCCAGGTCTTCCATCTCCATGTAGGCACGCGCCAGATCCAGCTTGGTTTCGACCTCATCAATATCATCCATCAAATCGAACCCCTCAACAGGGTCAATGCCAGCTACAGCAGAATCAAACGTATCAAGCGAAGTCTCGGCAGCAGAATTATTCAGCAACGCATCAAGCTCATCACCAATCTGCGCCTCCAGCTCAGCCGATGATGCCTGCACTCCAGGCATCACTCCCGCCTCAAGACTTGCCAGATCATCACCGCCTTCACTGGCGATTTCCTGTTCCAGAGATGCCAGCATATCATCAAGATCAGCATCCGCGGCGGACAAAGCAGCCTGTGTTGATATTTCAGCTTCAGCGTCTGCATTCATCGCAGCCAACATATCATCCAGTGCACCAGAAGCATCTACTGGCTCAGAAGCAGCATCTTCTGGCATCTCAAGCGTCGCATCCATCAATTGATCAAGCTCACTCAGATCACCAAGATCAGCGGCAATCAGCTCAGCCATATCTTCTTCAGCCTGATCAAGAGATGCGCTAACGCTTTCTTCTACACTCTCAACATCAGCCACAGCATCTGCCACCGAATCAGCCTCTGCTGCTTCAGCAATCATTGTATCAAACAAACTGTCAGCCGCATCTGGAGCCTCAGCCTCAGCCACAGCAAGAGCCTCATCAACTGCATCAAAACTCTGCGCTACCGATTCAGCAGCAGATGAGGCATCAATAGACGGGGGGTCAGCCTCGACATTATCTGCAGAGATCTCATCGACCTCACTCATCAACTGATCAAGCAACGCATCAGCATCTGTTGCTTCTGCTATATCCGGTTCTACACCAAACGATGGCTCAGGTGCAGAAGTCAACGCTTCTGATGCCTCTTCTGGCCAATCTTCAGCCAGCGACGTTTCAACGGCACCTGCCAACTCACCACCAAGTTCTGCTGCCAGCGCATCTTCTGCTTCGACTGTCACCTCACTAAGCATTGCATCCAGCTCAGCGTCAGCCGCATCAGCGGCAATATCCATTTCAGCAACGTCATTCAACAGTGCATCAAGCTCGGCATCAGCGGCATCGGCCGCCGGAGTTTCAACATCAACGGCACTCTGCTCAGCAAACAATTCTTCAGCTATCGTTGCGTCTTCATTAACTTCAGCATCAGCCAGCTGATCAAGATCTATATCATCCAGTGCAACCTCATCCAGCATCGCCTCAAGCTCTGCCCCGGCAATATCCAGCTCGTCGTCAACCGGAGACTCTTCAACCACAAGAGACTCTTCAGCCACAAGAGATTCTTCAGCCACAAGAGATTCTTCAGCAATTCCAGGCGCTTCAGCCGCTGAGGAGTCCTCAGCACCGACAAGCGCTTCAGTAACAGAAGAAGGCGCCTCAACGATCTCAGGGTCCGTCTGCAACTCATCACCCAGCGCACCACCAGCAATATCTACCGCTTCAGCCAGAGCACTTTCTGATTCAGACTCAGCAACCGCATTTTCAGTACCTGTATCAAGATCTGCATTTTCAAGCGACATTTCATCCAGCAGCGCATCACCCAGCAAAGCATCAAAATCAGTATCAGCAACATCCGCTCTCTGCTCAGCATTTACACCTGCATCAAGGTCAGCGATCTCCTCAATAGCAAGATCACCCACCAATGCTTCTGCCGCAACAGACTCCAGCTCTGTCGCTTCATCTTCAATAACTGGCACTTCGGCTGTCTGCTCTTCAGCAGCAACCTGCTCTTCCATAGCTGCTGATTCATCCGCAGCAACCAGGTCATCAGTAACAACAGGCTCTTCAATATCAGCTATCGTATCCGTTGCTTCCTGCTGGTCAGCCGCGAATTCGTCAGCAATAACCTCGTCAGCAGTAAACTCATTAACAACACCATCACTAAGCTCCGACTCTTCAACTGCGAAGTCTTCAATTACTGATTCATCATCTGCCGATGCTTCATTGGCAAACTCTGCAACTGAAAATTCTTCAAGTGCTGATTCGTCCTGCTGACCATCAAGATCAATATCATCCAGAGCCATCTCATCGAGCAAGGCATCCAGCTCCGCATCAGCAATTTCAGTGACATCATCCTGTTCTGCCGCAACCACTTCAGTTTCAATATCGCTGCCTTCAGCATCCTGCACCGGCAGCTCTGACATTTCAGTCACAGGCGCGGTTTCGGCTTCAACAGCAACGTCCAGGTCAACCATTTCACCGGTATCAAGCTCATCCAGCATTGCATCAAGATCAGCATCGGCTATTGCCTCCAGGCTTTCCACACCCGGCTCATCCACTACGAGGCCATCAACCTCTGGCTCTGCTACCAAAGCTGCCGATTCAGAGGCTTCAGCCACGTCCAGTTCATCGGTATCAAACAGATCCGCTTCAATACCATCGAGTAACGCATCCAGTTCATCAGCCTGTGTGGCAGCCGCCAGAGCTGGTTCAGAAGCTTCCAGCTGTTCAGCAACCCCACCCTGTACAGGTGCATCACTTTGTGCAGAAGATTCTTCAGCCGGATTTATAGATGCCTTATAACCTGCGGCTTCAGCGTTCTCATCCACTGCATCCAGCAAACTATCCAGATCATCCATTCCGGCCAACTCATTTCCCAACTGCCCTTCAACCGCCGCTTCAGCTTCCAGCACATCCTGCGATTCTTCTGCTGTCTCAGCAACAGAAGGCACGGCATCAGCTTCATCCAGCAAGCTATCAAGGTCATCAAGTGCATCCAGATCATCCCCCAGAGCATCTTCAACATCGACAGCAGCGGAAGCAGGAGAGTCGAACAGACCATCAAGATCGCTCTGGTCTACATTCTGTGACGCCCCCTCTACCATGCCTTGTTCAACATCGGATTGCAGTTCAGCAAGGCTATCCACAACATCCGTTACAGCTTCAGCGGACAGCACGTCATCGCTTTCGATTGACTCAAGCAGGCTGTCGATATCGTCAATATCACCCAGATCATCAAGGTCGGTAATATCTTCGCTGGCAGCCGCTTCAGCCGCTGGCTCTGCTACAACTGTATCCAGCAGGCTGTCTATATCATCAATATCACCCAGATCATCAAGGTCGGTAATATCTTCACTGGCAGCCGTTGCAGCCGCTGGCTCTGCTGCAACTGTATCCAGCAGGCTATCTATATCATCAACATTACCCAGATCATCAAGGTCGGTAATATCTTCGCTGGCAGCAGCCTCAACAGGTGAGTCTGAGCCCATGCTATCCAGCAAGTCATCAATATCATCTACCGCAGCAATGTTATCGAGTAATGAGTCAACATCTTCAACATCAGCGCCATCATCAGCAATCGCTTCAGCAACAGCAGAGCCTGCCGCAGGCGCTTCTGCCACAGCATCCAGTAGATCATCAGTACCATCTTCTGCCTGAACGTCCGTTAGCAGGGCATCAATATCCAGCCCATCAACATCCAGGGCAGAATCACCCTCTGCCTCGTCGCCAACTGGCAGATCAGCCTGTAACAACTGATCCAGCTCGTCTTCAGAAACAGCATCCGCAGCAAGATCATCTGTAGCAGGCTGGTCAACATCCAGATCAAGGCCATCCAGACCATCATCAACGCCCAGATCAAACTCTTCTTCACGAATATCCTGATCCAGCTCCGTCGCAACAGCAGCGGCTGCACCTGTTGCAGCAACACCTGCCGCAGCCGCTACAGCCACATCGGTAGCATCTATACCACTACTATTGTTTTGCTTCGCACTGCCCTGATCTGCATTGTCTTGTGCAAAATTATCATCTGGAAGCGCACCTGCATCGACGAGCATATCGTCATCAACATCATCCGGGTCCAGATCAAGATCCATATCCAGGTCAAGATCTGACATTTCGTCCAGATCTTCCATTGCATCCAGTGCTTCATCGGAAATCTGCTGCATGTCGTCATCGTCGTCATCTTCAACGACTGATAACTCGTCGTCTGCGGCCACATCCAGCTCAGACATAGCGGCATCGTCGGGTACGTCCAGGCTGTCCGGTACCTGTACAAGCCCTGCACTGTTCACCTCTAGCGGCGTATCAGCAGACTCTTCTTCCTTACGGCGGCGTAAAGCGGCAAACACCGCACCACCTAGCGCCAGTAACAACGCACCTAATGCACTCCCCCAATACAGAGGCGATGACATCAGGGTGTCCATTAAGCTTTTTTCAGGTGGTGGGGGTGGCGGAATCATCGCCCGCGTTTCATTCAGCTCAGTCTGCAAGCGCGCCAGATGCTGCTCTTTCAGCTCGACAACTCGCTGTAACATGTCCAGCTGTTGCTCAATCGCAGCCACTCGGCTTTTCAGGTCAGTGTTTTCCCTTTCCAGACGATCAACACTTTCCTGAGAGGAAGCCAGCTCCTGTTCCAGCTCAGTATTACGTTGCTCCAGCTTCTGCAATGCAGCGCTGTTTTCTTTACTCTGATCGGAAACCGCTGCGGAAGGGGCAGTTTTTGTTTCGGCTTCTGTTTTGGCAGGGCTCGCTTCAGCTTTTTCAGCCTCTACAGGCGGCGCGGAAACAATTTTCAGCTGATCTGTTTTTTCAGCTGGGGTGACGGGCTTTTTAGCTGCGTCAACCGGTGTCGTTGCTTTAGGCGCTGCTGCTTTAGATACATCAACCGGGGCCGGCGTGGGCTTCGCCTTAGTCGCAGCAAGGCCTGCTTTCCATGCCGCAGTCTGGCGTGCGATTTCAGCAATCGCCTCACGACTGGTCATAGCTCGCGCCTCTTCTGGCGTCGGTAACGTCAGACGAGAACCTCGCTCCAGCTGGTTTACATTATTGTTGAGAAAAGCGTCCGGATTTTTCTTCAGCAAAGCCATCATCATTTGCTGCACAGAAACATCCGGCGCACTGCGATGTTTCAGCGCTAACGCCCAGAGTGTATCTCGGGCATCCACGACAATCTGGCCTGATTTAGCACCACGACCGGCTGTATTGCCTCTGGTCGTTGTAGCTCGTGCTGAACCAGACGGCAGCACAGGCGCTCCAGACTGGCGCGTTGGGGCCGGGTCAAAAACGGGAGGGTCGAGCAGGACGGTATATTCACGCACCAACCGACCATTTGGCCAGTTTACTTCCACCAGAAAATTAAGGAAGGGTTCCTGTACCGGCAATGACGACGTCATTTTCAGAACGCCAGTACCATCACGGTTCAGCTGAACATTAAACTTTATATCGGACAGAAAACGGCTTTTACTCAATCCGGCCAGCGCAAACTCGTCAATATCCGCCATATCCGGGCGAACCTGACCGGGCTTGAGCCCTCGAGTATCTGTCAGGCGAATCTCTGCATTGAGAGGTTCATTAAGCGCCGACCTGACGCGAATATCTCCAATACTCAGTGCATGAGCATTAGATGCACCTAGAATTCCTGCAACCGCGAGGCTAACGGCAGTTTTGCGCAGCATTACCAGCTTCCTAAATAAAGCCCGCTGAGTCCTGTTAAATCAGCGGGTTGCGAGTCTGAAACTTGCAAGCAGTATTATGTATAAAGGGCAGACCGGTCAAGATAACCCGGGTTTTCACGTACCCTGTCCTCTGCCCTGAGTTGTTACTGCTTAATCACAGGTAGTGGGCGATCAATAATTCAGCAATTTGTACCGAGTTTAACGCCGCACCTTTGCGAACGTTATCGGCCACAATAAACATATCAATACTATTTTCGTTATCCAGACCATTACGAATACGACTGACATACAGCTGATCATTACCCGCCGCCTCTGTTACCGGGGTTGCAAAGCCGCCTGCGTCTGGCTCATCAATCACGTCAAGGTCTGGAATTTCCAGTAGCAGATCGCGTACCTCCCAGGCACTGATCGGGCTATCTGTTTCAATGTGAACCGTCGCACTGTGGCCGAAGAAAACCGGCACCTGTACGCAGCTGACATGCATATCCAGATACTCATTGCCCAGCAATGCGCGGGTTGCACGGATGATCTGCAACTCTGTGCTGGTTGCGCCGTTATCGGCTACAGCACCAGCAAGCGGGTGCAGATTAAAGGCAATCTGCTTACTGAATACGCGGGTCTGAGGTTCACGCGTATTTAACAACGCTGCTGTCTGCGCAGCCAGCTCTTCTACTCCGGCGCGACCATTGCCAGAGACCGACTGGCACACCGTGATATTCAGGCGGTGAATACCCACCTGACGATGCAACGGTGCCAACGCTGTTAACAAGGGGACACTGGCACCACCAGGGCAAACCACAATATTGGTCAGGTTATAATCAACCAGCTGTTGCGGGTTTATATCGGCAACCACCAGAGGTATATCGGGTTCGTCCATAAACGCTGCCGAGGTATCAATTACAACCGCACCCTCACGGGCTGCAACCGGCCCATACTGCATAGCAACATCGTCACTTGCAGCAAACAATGCAATATCAACCTGAGAAAAATCAAAACTATCCAGTAGCTCTACTTTTCTGGATTGTTCATTAAAGAAGATGGTTTTACCCGCTGAATTATCACTGGCGAGCGGATAGAGATTTTCAACCGGAAATTCTCTCTGTTCCAGAATTTCGATCATTGCTTCGCCAACAAGTCCGGTCGCACCGACCACAGCCACATTATATTTTCTGCTCATTTTTCAACCATCTTTATAAATCATCCGACAATGCGGATTGGAATACGCCACCAGTTTAACCTGATTACCACAAAGTAACCTATCCGCACGTTCAATAGATATTCATTTGACCACCGATTACCGCCATAAACTTTTGGCCAATAGCCTTAAGTCAACCGGTAAACCATCAGCGAAATGGCTGCACATAAAGCACGGGCAAGCGAAAAAAGACGCACGGATAAATACCGCCCAGACATATCAGAATCGTTTCCAGGCGGTATCAAAAGAGCAGACTCAGCCAGATAAAACAGGCCTGACGAGTACAAGAGGGCTCAATCAAGAACAGCTGTCTCAATCAAGAACAGGCCGCTTAATCAAGCGTGAAAAGACGTGGCGCTTCCAGCCCCAGCATCAACTGCAACGACTGAGTAAAGAAAGGTACATTCAGCTGGCTATTAATGTGCGAAGAATGGATGAAGTTCGGAATCGCGTTCACTTCAATAAACTGAAGCTCATTATTTTCCTGTAACAGGAAATCGATCCCCAGCATTACATAACGGTTACTCGCACTGGCATCCAGCAGCTCACTAAACAACGGACGCAACTGCGCAGCAGCAGCCTGTAGCACTGGCCAGCGCTGGTCAAAATCAGCTAGCGATGACAAAAGACGCATCTCAACCGGGCTGTCATCCTTTTCGTACCCACGGTGATCCACATGCACATCATAGCCTGTGCTGGCGGGGTCAAACGGCACACCATGCAGCAAAATAAAACCATCATCGAACAGCCATAACTGCTGATTCCATACCAGAATATAAATACGTCCGGTAAATTTCCGTCCATCCAGCAATGCCAGATTCTGAATGCCCTGCTGCAAAATATGGTGTTGCGGTAGCGAGTAGTCGGCCAGATCACCACTGGCAACACACTCAATACCCCGACCACCGGAAAGATGTACCGGCTTGGAAAACCACAACGGGCACTGGTATTGATATGCCAACGCGTCGTTGACTGAAAAGCAACTGCGAGGAAACAGTGCTTCCAGCCCACGGGCAATAACCTGACGCGCTATCCAACTTTTACTTTCAGCAAGGTTGGTAACACTGCGGTCAATCAGCTGAATGTCATCGGCCTGGGCATCCGGGTTTTCACCATAAAAGGTTGCCCAGTAACTGAAGCGGTGCCGAGCAGTAGCCGGTAGCTGAGCCTCAACCTGAGCAGCAGCCCGGGCAAATAGCGGTGAGGCACGGTTGGTAAAAATCGCCAGCGCGGGTTCTGGCTTCTCGTTCTGTGTAACCGTTTCTGCAATGTCAGCAACGGGCGTATTAGCATCAATGGATTCTGTCATTTTTCATGGTCTCCCTGTAGCCAAGCTGACAATGTACGAGCATTATCCGACAGACCAGAGCAGCCGTGACGGCCTGATCGTTATCCTGCCCCTTCGCTGGCATCTATATTGCGATTGCGTATATCTGATTCATACATTACTCAGCAATGACTGATAAGCGGTCAGTATCGGCAAACATTGGGCCGGATGTCCCAGGGCCAATCGTTGATAATGTGCAATCACCTGTTGCAGATAACGTTGGTGCATCGGGTCACCAAAATCCCACATGACATTACCCGTCGGCGTCAACTCCATACCGCTTTCCGTACTCAGGTGCAGAATTTCATAGTAACGTCGGTTATCTTCAATCAGCTGTTCATCCAGACATTTCAGCCCCAACTGTATCAACTGCTGACGTAACGGGTACTGGTGACGTACCGGACAGAGCAAAAACTCCAGCGGCTGTTCCGGGTTTGCAGCCAGAACAGCCGTCACAAGTTCAGCGGTCAGCTCACCACCAACGCCAGCGATCAGTAGCAGTTGCGGCACATCGGTGGGTGGCAGTGTTAACTGCCCCACATCATCACAATGGCTTTGCCATTGCGCACCTTCAGCTCCGCCGTCAGACCGTGGAAAAAACCGTTGCAGCTGGCATTCAAGCTGCTGCATCAACTCAGGTACAACATCAACAAAATGAACGATACCACCACAGGGACGAGCCAGTAACGTCATACCCAGATAACCATGATCGCAACAGCAATCCCAGATATGCGGATAAGGTGTACGTACCATCGCAGCAAGCTGCGCCAGTCGGGGTGTCAGTTTTACCGCCATTGCTTTTCTCTATTAATACACGCTTCTGTTAATACACGCTTCTATTAATACACGCTTCTATTAATACATGTATCTATTAAAACAGGCGTCTATTCCTGAACGTTTCGAATACTGAACTGCCATTAATATTCGCTCACCAATACGCAAGCGCATTCTACGTGATTATTGCAGCCATGCGATTTCCAGCAGAGCTATTTCCAGCAGAGTCATTTCCAACAGAGCCATTTCCAGCGGTGCCGTTTTCAAGGCGCGATTTCCAGCGACGCTGTTATCACACGGCCCCGTGCTGACAGCATTTATCATGGCCGCTCTGATGATGAAAAGACCGCCCGACCCAACCGGTATAACCGCTTTAACTGGCTTTGCCAGTCAGCACCATTTTCACCTTCAAGACGGCGCTGGTTAAATTGAATCTGTAGGCAACGCTCCATCTGTACGGCCAGTTGCCGCTGCAACGCAGTCAGATTAAAAGGCTGCCCGGCCTTGCCAGTATCGACAAGCGATACAGGAATCAGGCACTCCAGCAATGGCAGTTGCTGCCGATTCCAGCTCTGCGCCTGCGCCACAATCTGTGCTTTTTCAGAGACAGGCTGTTCAAGTTCTGCCAGTGCGGGTAAAACACCCAGCGGTTTAAGCCGATCAATCTGATTCAGTACACCCAGCATCACCGGCTGACGGCGACTACGATGTTCTGGCTGCTGCCAGAATGTCTGCAACTGTGCAGCAAAGACGCTATCAACGCCCCGTGCAGGCTGGTCTGCCCGTAGCAGCCAGATCACCAGCTGCGACTGTGCCACCTGTTCCAGTAGCTGCTGCATATTTTCCTCACCGCCATCAAGGCCTGGCAGATCGACCAGATGCAGTAATTCAACGCCTTCCAACTGACAACAATACACTGCCGTCTGGTCCGTTGATGGCAGCGCGCTGACCTCCGCCTGGCTGCCCTGCAACAACGCATTCACCAGTGACGACTTACCACTGCCCGTCTGACCGATCAGACAGACCCGTACGGGCTCTGGAGCGGGTGCCATACGGTGCTGGTCTGCCTGCAAGGTAGCGCTGGCCGCCTGCGTTGCCTGTGGGCGAAAACGACCACTGTACAGATCAATCGCCACCGCCAGCACATCCTGCAACAGAGCCTGTTTGAGCCGATATTGCAACTGGTCGCCAATGCCTGCGAACGCCTGGCCCAGTATCTTTTCACGCACCTCAGACAGCAGCATCGCCAGTGGATTCGCCGCACGGTATAAGCGATAACCTTTCCACAACGCGCTGGCCGTTTTTACAGAGCGCTCGCCCAGTTGGCGGTGTTCAAACCCGGCCTTATAAAAGGTACAAGGGATCTGCTCGATCAGCGGTACATGTTCCAGCAGCACCTGCCGATACCGGCGGCTGACCTCTTCGGTTAGCTGTAACAGTTCTGGCAGCGAAAACGCCAGCTCAGCACGTCCATACCCCTGTGCTACCTCAGCTACCAGATGCAGTGCGTGTTCATCCAGCACCTGCCAGTCACTTTTTGCGGCCAGTAGCTGCTCCAGTGTCTGATTACCCTGCTGCCAGATGACAAGATCACCCTCACCCCAGTCCGTGGAGGCCTCAACCAGCGCTTCACCTGCAACCGCCTGCAAGCCCTGCTGCTGTTGCCCGGCACGCCAGAACAGCAGCGCCGTCAATACCGCGCTGAAACTCAGCGTTGCCAGCAGCCAGAGGCCGTAGCCCGCCTGCCACAATGTCCACACCCCCAACGCGGCCAGTGTCAGCAGCGGCACAATCAGCGAGACCAACAGCAACGTTCCCAGCCCTGGCGATAACTGCAACGCCAATTGCACGCTATTAATGACGGCCCGCATCGCTACCCGCCCCCTTATCAGTAACAGAGCCCAGTCGCTGACGTTTCATGCTGTCAAATGCCTGTTTATACATCGCCTGTAGTGCCTGCTCGTCAATCGGCTCGCCACGGCTTTTATGATAGAGATAATGACACGCCACCCGACCCAGCGCCCAGGTGGCGGCAAAACTGACCGTTGCTGCCAGCGCAGCCCCCACAGTCTGGCCATAACCCGGAATCAGTTTGGACAACTGGCGTACCCCCAGGTTACCGGCGTACTGCACACCAAACCCGGCCCCCAGAGCAGCGATAAACTCACCCAGCGCCCGACGGTCCCAGGCCACACCATAACGGCTGGCCAGGCTATGCAGCATTTTGGCCTGAATACCTGGCACAGCCACCAGCCCGACCGCTGGCACGGCATCACTGGCCGCCGCCGCACCGGCATACCAGAGCACCTCTGTTCGCAGCCGGGAAAAATTTGCAGCTTCCTGGTCGCTATGTTGATTATCGCTTTGCAGCTGCGCGACCACCGGCAGCATTTCTGCCAATTGCTGGCGTAACCCATCCAGCCCGACAGGTTCACCCTGCAACGGTTCAAAATCGACCACCACCGCCCGATACGGTTGCCTCCAACAAGCATCCAGCTGTTGCCGCTGATAATGCAGCGCCTGTGTACGCGCTTCCGCCGCCAACTGCTCACAACCGGTCTGTACCAGTAATAGCTGGAACCCCTGACGACTGTCAGCAATCTGCTGTAACGCCGATAACACCGGCTGCTGGCTCATATCTGTCAGTTTCATCACCACCACCAGCGCGTGGCTACGGGCCTGGCACCAGTCAATATCATCAGCCGCATCATAACCGGCCTCCCCCAGACCACGGGTATCAAGGAAAGTCAGCAACGGCCGTTCCGCAGGAAAAGCATACTGCATTGAACTGGCTGTACAGGGCTGAAAGCCGTTACCAATTTCTACCTGGCTATCAGCAGTAATCGTCCGGATCAATGACGACTTACCCGCCCCGGTATTGCCCAATAACCAGACCACAGGCAACTGTTGCTGCTGATGTGCGAAAACCGCCTCCAACGACGGGTCCGGCTCCGGGTTGAGGTAACGCATTAAGGTATCAATCAGGCTCATATCCATTACTCGGGGTTATAACGATGCGGCAAGGAATTGCGTAGCAGCAGTATGACCTATCAGCAGAGCATGGCACCAGCGGCGATAGCCGCTGATGGTAATAAAACCTGATGGAGGGGGGAACGGGGGGCCAGGCTATTTCAGCATCGGCAGGTAAGCCGTCACCGGTTTAGCCATGGCAGGACATGACTGACAACCACTGTAGCGGCTCGCTCCCCGAGCGATGGGTACAGCGACCAGGTAGCTAAGGCCTGTCCCAACAGCCTTAGCGGCTCAGGGGTCTGAGACAGCTCCCTTCAGAACCCGTTACGAATCAATCGCTTAGACCCTGCTCTCAGGTGTACCTCAAGGTATAACGCCTGTTTTACCCCAAATTTGTCTCAAAACCCGGTTTTTCAGTGTCTCAGACCCC
>JAOXSF010000135.1 GCA_025800125.1 Marinobacterium sp. | reverse complement strand
CAAACCAGACTGCTCTCATCCTGAATTCGTTCGCCGGCCAAAGCACTGCCATAGGAGTTAATTGATTCGAGCTCCTACTCCTAAGCTGTGCAAAAGTGTACTCTGAATTCAGATAATAACGACAACACCATGACCCGGTTTCTTTATTATGTGAACATAATATGACTTATGTACAAGGCAGCTGATTAATTTATTATGATGGAATAAAAGTTCAAGTTTTTCACAGGGCTGCTACTAAAAATTATCCAACAATCAATCAACAATATAAACCCTATATGACAGATTCATAAAATTAACACCAAATTAATATTGATATAAATCAACCTAATCGATAAAAAAATTTGAATAAAATTTTAGCTTGATAGAAAATCAGAATCTCAATTTAAATCAGGACTATTATTTATGTTTAAAAACATAAAGGTAATTAAATTACCAGCAAAGAAAACAGAGCAGAAAACCATACACGCCCAAAGATCTCAATGCAGGACAACACATAAAAGAAAAGATTGCTAAAAAACAGGCCTCTTTATTAAAAAGAGGCCATCTTTAGTCAAAAAAGGAGTTATAGCAATGGACAGTTTTTCCCTAGATTCAAAAATAGAGATCGAAGACAACATTATAATAAAGAAATTTAAGAACTCATTTATTATCGTAGTGAAGAACACACCCAAAAAAATAGTATTCACACCTGACGAGTATTTAATTTATAACGAATTACGAAAAGGTCTCACTCTTAGAGAGGCTATGGTACATCTGTATAGGACAAACCAAGGGCAGTTACACGAAGATCATTGTGTAAAACTTACTGAGAACTTCCTTGAAAAAATAGTAGACAATTACTTTTTAAAAAGCCAGAAGCCACATCAAGAAGAAAGAATAGAGAAAATACTAAAAAAAATACATATAAACATCACATCAGACTGCAACATAAGATGCAAGCATTGCTACATGTCAGCAGGGGTAGTCGAAAAGAAATTCCTAGATATAGCTAAAATAATAAGCTTCGTTGAGTCCATAAACATCTCAAGAGTTGAGAGAGAGATAGTCATATCAGGTGGTGAGCCTTTGTTAGTGAACGATCTTCCTCTATTGATAAATAAATTAGGAAGATTAGGATTCTCTACAGCCCTTTTTACAAACGGAACTCTCATGACAGAAGGTTTTATAAGTTCATGTTATAAAAATATATCATCTGTACAGGTTAGTCTTGAAGCAGCAACGGAATATAGTTTCGATAGTATTAGAGGAAAAGGTTCTTTTAAAAAGCTAATATCAGGAATAGAAATAATAAAATCGTTCAATCTACACTTGATTTTAGCATTTACACTATGCAAAACTACATTTAACGACTTGGCTGAGAATATTTTACATTTATTGAATAGCATAGATTATGAAAACATTAGCATAAGAATAAACAGTGAGTTAGATAAAGAAGGAAATGCAACAAAAAATCCAGATATATTTTTTACAGACAGCATCAAAGCGCACGAATCCGGAGCAATGATAATCAATATGATTTTAGAAAAAGGCTTCCAAATTCAAAAAAACACAGAGCAAAACACTCTATTTAACAACTGTGGAATTGGTGCTTCTATAAATATCTATCCAGATGGATCTGTTCACCCATGCAGTGAGGCTATTTCTGAATTATCATTAGACATAACACATAGCCCAGAAAGCATTTTAAATAAATTCGATGAAATTAATACTGAAACTTCAATCCATCGAATTGAGAAGTGCTCTAAATGTGAAATTCGATATATATGCGGAGCTGGATGTAGAGTTAAAAATATGAAAGAAAATGGGTCATTTATTATACCCCAGTGTAATGAGCATAAAGTATTTGAGAACATTTACCGTGACGCGTTGCTCTAACTGAACAATGATGATATTCACCTGACAGAAAGATGCTCATAACGATTGGCTCATCACACCTCGCTAATAAAAACCTCCCCAGCCCAAATCAGGGCTGGGGTCCAGCAAATTCGCCAGCAAGAGTGAGTAGAGGTAAGCCTCGAAAGGCTTATGATCACAGTATCGCTACCGTAATAAAGAACATGGAACACTGCGAAAGCCAGTAAACCGACGGACTACGGAACCCCAGTGCAGCCTGATGTCGATTTGTACAGTGTTCCATGAAACCTTGTCCAGCGGCGGGAGAGGGTGCCGCCAGACGAAAATGGGGGGGTGAAGCCGGAGACTGCGGTTTCTTTCTCTTCCGGCCTGTATGCCAGTCAGGGCTGGCAGGTGTCTCAGTTTTCGGACAGCACAAACATACTCTGTTCTTCTTTCTGGCGTTCCATCCAGCTATTTACTTCTTCCTTGCTGCGGCCAAAGAATACAACCCGTGGCATCGGCTTCAGGTAACCGTCTACGCCGATTTCGTGGCGGTAAACCCACCAGCTGTTGGCAGCAACTTCACGGATTTTGTGAACGAAGTGAATTGGAGCGAGCGGACGAAAGGCATTCATGCTTGTCATGTTGGGTACAGTTCAGGTCTGTTGTCTGGTGGTTATGCAGCCAGGCTGCGCAAAAGGTTAATGTTATCGCTCATTCATAACGGGCCGGGGCACGGGTGGCTTTGTATTGCGCCGGTCGTGCGGTGGCCTGTTGCGCCTGGTCAGATCACCAGGCGACTCTTCGGTAAAGTGCCGGGCACGATAACCCGACAACTTTACCTGTCAGCGGATGCTGATACGTTTTAGATCTTTACGCGTTTGAATTGGCTAGCGCCAACTCAAGCAGTTCACGGATTGCCACTGTGAAGATGGCGAAATCCTGAACCGAGCTGGAACGAATCTCGCCCAGCAGACGCTGCCAGCGGGCCAGCAGTACGTCGTTTTCATTCAGCCAGCGGCTGACCAGCGCAGTACTTTCTTCACCCTCTTCAGAGCTACGCAGTACACTGGCGGTAATCGCCTGCTGATGGTTGTTCAGGTCTTCACGGAAGCCGTCACGGGCCATGGACTGCCAGTGGTTAGTAACGTCAATGTATTTCACCTGCTGGTCGAACCAGTGCAGTTCCAGGTGTTCACCCAGACCGAAGTAGATCTGTGCAACACGGGCCAGAGGCTGTTCTGTTTCTTCCGCTGCCTGAATAATACCCAGCAGTGAGTACAGGCTGTCAGCACCGGCCACAACTGCCGCCAGCGCTTCCGGTACACCGGCTTCAACCAGCTCGTTGTGGGTTTTACGCCATGCTTCCAGTGGCTCACCTTTGATCAGGTCTTCCATCTGGGAAGCGATCTGCTCAACGCCCGGACGGAACAGCTCAACAGTACCGGCCACATCCACTGCAGGACGACGGTTACGCAGGAACCAGTAAGCAGCGCGGCGCAGCATACGGGTCAGATCGCTCATCATCTTCTGTTGCAGCTCAGATGGCACCTGGTTATCCAGTGCTTCAATCTGCTGCCACAGTGTCTCAATGCCAAATACATCGCGGGCCACCACGAAGGAAGCGGCACAGTCCGCCAGGCTGGCACCACTGCTCTGCGCCAGGCGCTCAACAAAGGTGATACCCATGGTATTCACCATGTGGTTGGCGATCTGCGTTGCAATAATCTCACGGCGCAGGCGGTGCTGTTCAATCTGCTCGCTGAACTCGGATACAAGACGCTGCGGGAACGCGGTCATGATCTCGCTGCTCAGGTGAGCGTCGCTGTTAATCCAGGAATCAATCAGCTGCTCTTTCAGCTCCGCTTTTACGTAGGAGATCAGCACCGACAGTTCAGGGCGTGTCAGGCCTTCGCCGTTCGCTTTACGCTCCTGCAACTCCTCGTTAGATGGCAGGAACTCCAGCTCGCGATCCAGTTTACCGTCTGCTTCCAGGCGGTTAATCAGACGGATGTACTCATCCAGAGAACGACGGCAATGGGTCAGTGCGATACTCAGCGCCTGAGCCTGCTCATAGTTGTTCTGCAATACCAGCTCGGCTACTTCGTCGGTCATTTCGCGCAGCAGGTTGTTGCGCTGTTTAACCGTCATATCACCATTGGCGACCACTTCGTTAAGCAGAATCTTGATATTAACTTCGTGGTCAGAACAGTCCACGCCACCAGCATTGTCGATAAAGTCAGTATTGGACTTACCGCCAATACGGCCAAACTCGATACGGCCCTGCTGGGTGAAGCCCAGGTTACCGCCCTCGCCCAGCACCTTACAACGCAGCTGGTTACCGTTGATGCGCAGGCTGTCGTTCGCCTTATCACCCACATCGGCGTGGCTTTCGTTAGAGCCTTTAACGTAGGTGCCGATACCGCCGTTCCAGATCAGATCAACCGGTGATTTCAGCAGCGCGGTGATCAGATCGTTGGGTGACAGACGGTTTTCTTTAATGTCGAAGCGCGCTTTCATCTGCGGGCTGATATCGATCCACTTCGCCGCACGGGAGAAGATCGCACCACCTTCGGAGATCAGCTCCTTGTTGTAGTCTTCCCAGCTGGAACGTGGCAGCTCGAACATACGCTTACGCTCAGCGAAGCTGCTGGCAGCGTCCGGGTTCGGATCGATGAAGATGTGCATGTGGTTGAATGCCGCACACATGCGGATCTTCTCGGACAGCAGCATACCGTTACCGAATACATCTCCGGCCATATCGCCTACCGCAACCACGGTGAACTCTTCAGTCTGTGTATCCAGCCCCAGCTCACGGAAGTGCAGTTTTACAGATTCCCATGCTCCACGGGCGGTGATACCCATGCCTTTGTGGTCGTAACCCTGGGAGCCACCGGATGCGAACGCATCGCCTAGCCAGAAGCCGCGCTCTTCAGCGATGGCGTTGGCAATATCAGAGAAGGTCGCGGTGCCTTTGTCAGCAGCAACAACGAAGTATGGGTCGTCTTCATCGTGACGCACCACATCAACCGGCGGTACTACTTCACCGGCCACCAGATTGTCAGTGATGTCCAGTAGCGCGCTGATAAAAATCTGGTAGCTGGCGATACCTTCCGCCTGAAAGGCTTCACGGCCACCGGTTGTTGGCAGCTGCTTGGCGACGAAGCCACCTTTCGCACCCACCGGTACGATAACAGCGTTCTTAACCTGCTGCGCTTTAACCAGGCCCAGTACCTCAGTACGGTAGTCTTCCAGACGGTCAGACCAGCGCAGGCCACCACGGGCAACTTTACCACCACGCAGGTGAACACCTTCAACACGGGCCGAGTAGACAAAGACCTCAAACATCGGACGCGGCAGCGGAATACCAGCAATGGCGCGTGGGTTCAGTTTGAAGGAGAAGTAATCTTTCAGCTCACCTGCTGCGTCTTTCTGGAAGTAGTTAGTACGCAGGGTCGCTTTCATCAGCTCCAGCAAACGGCGCAGAATCTGGTCATCGTTGAGGTTATCAACTTTGTCCAGCGCGTCGATGATGCTGTTTTCGATACGCTCAACCACGGCGGCAACTTTGTCACCAGCCTGACGGTCAGGCTGGAAACGGGCACGAAACAGTGCTACCAGCAGCTTGGTTACCTGAACGTGGCGGGCCAGGGTTTCAGCGATGTAAGGCTGAGAGAACCCAAAGCGCAACTGACGATTGTAACGGGCATATGCACGCAGCATCGCCACTTCACGCCAGCTCAGGTTGGCACCGATGACCAGACGGTTGAACTCGTCATTCTCAGCCTGGCTGCTCCAGATACTGGCAAAGGCATCCTGGAATACGTCTTTTACATCTTCCAGTACCACCGGCTCAGCGCCCTGATAGATCAGGGTGAAGTCGTGCATCCAGAAGCGACGACCATCGGCGTGGCGTACTTCGTATGGATGCTCACCGACAACACGCATACCGAGGTTTTCCAGCACCGGAATTACATCGGACAGTACCAGCGGCTCACCTTCGTTGAACAGTTTGAAGCGCAGCAGATCCTGGCTCTGTTCCAGTACGCGGTAGAAGCTCATGGTCACCTTGTTGGTGGCACTCAGGGCTTCAATGCGTTGAATATCATAAACGGCGCTGGTCGGGGTGAAGTGCTCACGGTATGCGCTGGTGAAGGCATCACGGTAGCCGTTGTACAGCGCCGTACCCTGCTCTTCGCCACATACTTCCGTCAGGGCATCCTGCAGTTCATCAGACCAGCTACGGGAAACTTCAACCACATGGGCTTCCAGTTCTGCCAGGTCCGGGTAAACCGGGTTAGCCGGATCGACACGCAGTACAAACTGCACACGGGCCAGGATGGATTCACTGAACGTAGTGGTGAACTCAGCATCTTCTGCCTTGAAACCGTTTTCCAGCAGGTCCTGCACCTGAATACGCAGCGCAGTATTGAAAATGTCACGCGGTACAAAGTACAGGCAGGTGACAAACTTGTTCAGACGGTCACGGCGCACCAGCAGGCGAGCACGACGGCGCTCTTGCAGGCCGAAAATACCCATGGCCGTTTCCAGCAGTTCAGCTTCACTGGACAGGAACAGCTCTTCACGCGGCAGATCGTGCATGATCTGCACCAGCGTTTTCGCATTGTGGCTGCCAATTTCAAAGCCAGAAACCGCCAGCACGTTATCAACCTTACGGCGCAGTACCGGAATCAGTGACGGGTTTTCCGTGTAAACCGGTGACGTATACAGGCCATAGAAACGGCACTTGCCAATCACATTGCCCTGGTCATCAAAACGCTTAATGACCACTCGGTCACGGTAAGCTGGGCGGTGTACCATAGCGCGAAGGTTATCTTTACCGAAGCTCAGGGTAACGGGCTCCAGCAGCATAGTGCGCTCTTCTGCAGACAGGGTGTCCAGTGCCTGGGCCTTACCAGACTGCACCACCAGCTTCATGGTGCCCAGTTCAGCACCTTCAACGCGTGAAATTACTGCTTCTTCGCCACTATGGTCGATGGCAACTTCGTCATAACCCAGAAACGTAAAGCGGTCATCCAGCATCCAGTTGATAAAAGCATCCGCTTCAACAGCCTCAGCTTCACTGCGCTGGCTCAGCTCGGCTTTCAGTTCACGGGCTTTCTCAATCATCGCCGGGTAGTCACCGACAGAGGCAGCGACGTAGGTCATCACTTCCGCCAGGTCTGCTGCAATCGCTTTCAGCTCGTCAGCGTCAGTGGTGCGGTCAATTTCCAGGTACAGCGCAGACTCACGCTGATGCGGCTGATCTGCAGCGACCAGCTCAACCAGCTTGCCATCTTCACGGCAGGTACGCAGCACAGCATTGTGGATGGTGTGAATAGCACGGCCGCGACGGTTCAGCGCCATGCGGGCAGAGTCAACCAGGAATGGCATATCATTCTGCAGAATCTCGATCACAGTATGCTGAGCGCGCCAGCCGTGCTGTTCAAGATCCGGGTTGAAGACACGAATTTTTGCTTGCTCAGCAGAAAAACTTTGCAGGAACTGCCAGCAGGAGAGGGTCGCTCCATACATGGTTTCCAGTTTGCGCTCGCTCAGCTCCTCTTGCGTGGCAGTATAAAAATACTGCTCGGCAAATGCTGCAACCGTCCCGGCTTCAGTTGTGGACAGCTTTTCATTAAACAGTTCGTTCAGTTGTGTCAGTACTTTGTGGTTATGACATGGTCGGTCAGACATGATCTGTTTTTTCAACCCGAATACACTGATGATGTTGTTATCAGAACGCCCAATCCTTGCTGTCGGCTGTCAGTTGCTTGCAGAAGACAGTCATTGTCAAAGCGTTCATTTTGTTAGCGGCTGGCTGTCTGAATAAAAAATAACAACCAGTCGATTAAATTCTGTTACGGATACACGGGAACCTGCAGACAGGTTCAGTCAATGCAAAGATTCCCTAACCCTAAAGCATCCGCAGCAGGATTTCTTACTGAATCCTGCTGATTTCCTGAATTTTTCTCCGCATTATGCCAACGCGACGAAAAAAACACTGCTACTACCATACTAAGCGCGCTACTCAGTGTTTTGGTAATCGCTCTTTCAACACTTAGTTTTAAGAAATCGGTTTTAAGAAATCGGTTTTAATAAACCGGTTTTAATAAACCAGCTAGTCTTTCAATACCACGACCGAGCAACGTGCCCGTTCAACCACGCGGGAGGACACCGACCCCAGCAGAAACTCCCCGACACGGGTGCGATGATGGGCGCGCATGATGGCCAGCTCCACCCCCTGCTTCTTGATGTAGCGGTTAACCTCTTCTGCCGGTGAACCCTGTACCACCCGCAAGACCACGTTAATCTCTTCGGGTATCTCATCGGCCGCAAACTGTTTTAATTCAGCCGCAACCCGAGCCAATACATCATGGTGTTCTTTTTCGCTGATAAACGACGCCACCATAGAGTTACTGAAACCTGGCACCACCGAAATCAGGTGCAATTCACCGTTGCTGGCTTTGACTTCACGTATCGCCAGCTCCAGCGCTTTGTGGGCGAAATCCAGCTCAGCCAGATCCACCGGAACCAGTACTTTTGCAAACACTGTAATTCTCCTTTTCAGAAGACTGCCGGGCTGAACGACCCGGCAGTCTGCGGTCAGATCAGCTGGCGCTGGCAGTGCTGCTGGCAGCCAGTGACTGCTGGCGGCGACGGCGCTGCATCAGGGCCAGTCCGATCAGCAATGCCAGTACCGGAATGTAAATCAGCTGCTTCGGCGGCTGACTCTGCGGTACTTCAACACTGGTCAGTACCTGGTCGAAGCTCAGACCGGCTTTTTCAGCAATGCTGTCGAAACCAACATAGTCGACAATCATGCGGCCGTCATTTTCCAGCAGTTCAATACCAGTCGATGCCAGACGTTCATTGCCGTTGCTGCCTTCACCCATTGGCAGGATAGCCATGAAACGACGAGCATTACCTACATCGTCTTCACCTTCCAGCCACATGCGAACCTCTGTCCCCTGGGTGAAATTATCTGACGCCTCAACAAACTCAGCAGCAGATAGCGCCTGATGGGGTGGCACAATACGGTCCATCCAGAAACCCGGACGGAACAGCGAGAATGCCAGCAGTAGCAGAAAAGCACTTTCATACCAGCGGCTACGGTCAAAGAAGTAGCCCTGAGTCGCAGCGGTAAATACCAGCATGGCAATCGTGGCCACAACAAAGACCTGAATACCCTCGATAAAGCTGACATCAATCAGCAGCAGATCGGTATTGAAGATAAACAGGAATGGCAGGGCGGCAGTACGCAGACTATAGCTGAACGCCTGGAAACCGGTACGGATCGGGTCACCACCAGATACCGCCGCAGCGGCAAACGATGCCAGCCCTACCGGCGGGGTAACATCAGCCATAATGCCGAAGTAGAACACGAACAGATGCACAGCGATCAGCGGCACAATCAGGCCATTTTCCTGACCCAGCGTGACGACAACCGGTGCCAGTAAAGAGGACACCACAATGTAGTTAGCCGTTGTCGGCAAGCCCATACCCAGAATCAGCGATAGCACTGCGGTCAGCATCAGCATCAGCAACAGGTTGCCCATGGAGAGCAGTTCAACCAGGTCAGCCAGTACCGAACCGACACCAGTTTGCGATACTGCACCCACGATAATACCCGCCGTTGCGGTGGCAATACCGATACCAATCATATTACGGGCACCGGTAATCAGGCCGTCAATCAGCTCGTTAAAGCCCTGGCGCAAACGACCGCCCAGATCAGACTCACCACGGAAGAAAGCGATCAACGGACGCTGGGTCACCAGAATCACGATCATCAGCACTGTCGCCCAGAAAGCAGACAATCCAGGTGATAGACGCTCAACCATCAGGCACCATACCAGCACCACGACTGGCAGCAGGTAGTGCAGACCTGATTTCACAGTTGGCCCGACTTCGGGCAACTGTGTCATCGGCGCATTTGGATCATCCAGTTTCAGATCAGGCACGGATGCGGCATAACGTACCAGGAACAGGTACACCACAGTCAGGATAACGGCGATGACAGGCGATGCCCAGGTGCCAAAGGCGGGTTTCATCCAGCCAATGCCGTAGTACACCACAATCGCCATACCTGCTGTCAGCAGGAAGCCGGTCAGAATACCGATCAGGCGCAGATGCCATGGCTTGACCACGCCACGACGGGGCAGGCCCTGCATATCCTGTTTCAGTGCTTCCAGATGCACGATGTACACCAGTGCAATATAGGAGATCAGCGCGGGAACAAAGGCATGGGTGATCACCTGGAAGTAGGAGATGCCAACATATTCCACCATCAGGAAGGCGGCGGCACCCATAACCGGTGGCATGATCTGACCATTTACAGAAGACGCTACCTCAACGGCACCCGCTTTTTCAGAACTGAAGCCAACACGCTTCATCATCGGAATGGTGAAAGTGCCGGTCGTTACGACATTGGCGATAGACGAACCGGAAATCAGGCCAGTCAGGCCAGATGAAACAACAGCCGCTTTAGCCGGGCCGCCACGCATATGGCCCAGTAACGAGAACGCAACCTGAATAAAGTAGTTACCCGCACCGGCCTTATCCAGCAGCGCACCAAACAGCACAAACAGGAAAACAAAACCGGTGGAAACCCCCAGTGCGATACCGAATACACCTTCAGTAGTCAGCCACTGGTGGTTCATCAGTTCAGCAACGGAGACCCCTTTATGGGCGATAATCTCCGGCATGTAGGGGCCAGCCAGGCTGTAAGTCAGAAATACGATGGCCACTATCATCAGTGGCGGGCCCAGTGTACGGCGGGCTGATTCCAGCAACAGGACAATACCGATCACAGAAACAATCAGATCCTGTGTGTTCGGCAGGCCCGGACGGCTTGCCAGATCTTCATAGAAAATAAAGATGTAGGACGCACTGAACGCTGCCAGCAGTGACAGCGCAATATCATGCACCGGAATATAATGTCGCGGGGAATGTGTCAGTGCCGGATAAGCACTGAATGCCAGGAATACCGCAAAAGCCAGGTGAATAGCGCGGGTTTCCGTGTCATTGAAAATGCCGAAACTGCCGACAAGCGGCCAGTCGTAAAATGGCAGTGGTGATGCGATCCAGAGCTGGAACAGCGACCAGATCAGCGCTGCCCCCAGCAGTATTCTACCTTGCCAGCCATCCGGGATACGGGCTCCCGTATCGCTGGCGGCAACCATATCCTGCAATTCCTGCTCGTCAATGGCTGTCTGCGCGGGTTGAGGTTTTGTCATATCGGCTCCGATTAAACATACTCGGCCAGGGTCTCTGTCGACTTCACGCCGCCTGGCGGTGCGTACTCGAAAGACCCCTGGAAAGACAGAGAGGGGCCAAGCCCCTCTCCCTCTGATCAATACGGCCAGAGCAACCCTCCCCTTCAGGGTTACTCACAGGGCCAGGACATCAGCCTGGCAGCCAGGCTGTGTCTGTTACGTCAGGATATAGCGGATTACATCCAGCCTTTTTCCTTGTAGTAACGAACCGCGCCTTCATGCAGTGGTGCAGAGAGGCCGTTTTTGATCATGTCCTGCGGATTCAGATTGTTGAATGCAGGGTGCAGACGCTTGAAGCGGTCAAAGTTGTCAAACACCGCTTTAACTACCTGATAAACAGTATCGTTATCTACTTTAGCGGACGTCACCATGGTGGCAGCATTACCGAATGTTGCCGTGTCACTATCAGTGCCACGGTACATGCCACCTGGAATCACGGCTTTGGAGTAGAAATCGTTGCTGTCGATCAGCTTCTGAATCGCCGGGCCTTCAACCGGAATCAGTTTGGAATCACAGGATGTAGTCGCTTCCTTAATCGCACCGCTTGGATGGCCAACGGAGTACAGCATTACATCCAGCTTGTTGTCACACAGTGCCTGAGCCTGCTCTGCCGCTTTCAGCTCAGCTGCCAGCTTGAAAGTGCCCTTATCCCAGCCCATTTCGGACATGATCAGTTCCATGGTGCCACGGGTACCGGAACCTGGGTTGTTCAGGTTAACGCGCTTGCCTGCCAGATCTTCAAATTTCTCCACACCGGAGTCTGCACGGGCGATAACGGTGAATGGCTCAGGGTGTACAGAGAACAACGCACGCAGGTCGTTGAATGGGCCTTTTGCCTTGAAGGAGTCGTGCTTCTCGCCTTTAGTGGCGTAGTACTGCCAGTCAGACTGGGCCATACCCATATCCTGCTGACCTTCACGAATAGCATTGATGTTAGCTACAGAACCGCCCGTAGAAGGTGCAGTACATTTGATGTCATGTGTTTTGGTGCCACGGTTAACCAAGCGGCAGATGGACTGACCTACAACGTAGTAAACGCCAGTCTGACCACCGGTACCAATGGTTACGTATGTCTGCGCAGATGCTGTAGTTGCACCCATGGTTGCAGCCAGACCAACAGCAGAGGAAAGCAGCGTAGTTGCCAGCGTATTCTTCATCTTCAGAGACATGGTAATCCTTCTTATCGTTATTCACCGCAGAGCGGGGGGATGATTTGACATCTCCGGCCAGTATGCCGGATACCCTTACGTCAGCAACTGCACATGATTCCCCTTGCAGCGACCACCTGACGCAGGCCTCGAGACGGCTCCTTCGTACTCGGGACAAAGAAAGCATACGGCGATAACCCGCAGGCACAGACCCCCTGCCATGCCAATAAAACCTCCCTTCGTGCCAACACTGATAAAAAAACCCATTTATCCGACTTTTGCCGATAGAGTAATCAGCGTGCTACCGCTACCATGAGCACTGTTTTCACTGACGGTATCCCGATGTGCCATGTCAATCAGCCAGCGCCTGATTCAATACCACCGCCACAAGCCACTGGGCATCCGCCTGCTGGCCGCCATTCTGCTATGCAGCTCGCTGATGACTCTGCTGGCAACCGGCACACAACTCTATCTTGATTACCGCTACGAGCGTTCCGCCATTGATGAACGCATCCGTCAGATTGAAGCCAGTTCGCTGGCCAGCCTGAGCAACAGCCTGTGGGAGATTAGCCCGGAACAGATTCAGGTACAGCTGAACGGCTTGCTACAGTTACCCGATGTACACTATCTGGAAATTACCACCCCCTTTGGCGAACTATTTGCCGCAGGCACAGAGCCCGGGCAGGGTAAAACCCTGTCCCGCCACTACCAGCTGGAGCATCGCAGCCGTGAAGGCCGTCTGTTCCAGCTGGGCACCCTGAAACTGGTCATCAGCCTGGAAGGCATTTATCAACGGCTGGAAGAACGGGTACTGGTGATTCTGACGACACAGGGCATCAAGACCTTTCTGGTCTCCATTTTCATTCTGTTCATCTTCCATCGTCTGATTACCCAGCACCTGGGGACTATGGCTGACTACGCTCGCAACCTGACCCTGGAACGACTGGATACACCACTGACACTGGCCCGCCGTCGACCACAGCGGCAAGATGAACTGGGCCACGTGGTACAGTCAATCAATCTGATGCGCGAATCACTGCTGGATGATATTGCCCAGCGGGAAAAAACCGAGCAGGCACTGGCAACACTGAACGCCGAACTGGAACAACGGGTAGAGCACCGCACCGCTCAACTACGCGCTACCAATGCAGAGTTACAGAACACGCTAGATGAACTGCGCACTACCCAACAACAACTGGTAGAAGCCGAAAAGATGGCCGCACTAGGGGGGCTGGTTGCAGGGGTAGCCCATGAGATTAACACCCCCATCGGTATCGGCTTTACCGCTGCATCCTGGTTGCAGGACCAGGCACAACAGTCTCTGCAACGCGCCCAGCAAGCACCTGCACATTTCTCTCAAACGGAAAAAGCACTGGCAGAAAGCGCACTGGAAAGCAGCCAGCTGATCAGCACCAATCTGGAGCGTGCAGCCCAGCTGGTCAGCGCCTTCAAGCAGGTGTCGGTTGACCAGTCCAGTGAGCAACGCCGCCACTTTGAACTATGCGAATATCTGGATGAAATTCTGACCTCTTTGCAACCACGCCTGAAACAGGCTAACCCGAAAATCAGCATCCACTGCCCTGCTGGCCTGATGCTGGATAGCTATCCGGGCGCTTATTATCAGATTTTCACCAACCTGATTATCAACTCGCTGATCCACGGCTTTGATAACCAGCCCGGCGGAGAAATAGAGATTCGCATCAGCGAAAACAATGGACGCCTGCAAATCGACTATAAAGATAACGGCCTGGGCCTCCCGGACGGCTGGCAACAGAAAGTATTTGAACCATTTATGACAACCAGGCGTAGCGAAGGCTGCACCGGACTGGGCATGCACATTACGTACAATCTGGTCAGCCAGTTGTTACGCGGGCGAATTCAAGCACTACCAGCACAGAGGGGCGTACATTTCAGGGTAGAGATGGCAACACGTTAGAAGCGGCAATACATTAGAAGCGGCAGCGGCAACACAGTAGAAGCAGCAACACCAGCCTTGTACGCCTTCCCTGACTGCACGCTATTTTCTGCTTTCTCTTACAACCACCCAGCCTCACGGAAATAGCGCTCAGCACCAGGGTGCAGCGGCGCCGGATAAGGGCCTTTTACCATCTGCGCTGGCTTCAGATCTACAAAGGCCGGATGCATAGTGCGGAACTGCTCAAGCTGTTCAAACAATGTTCTGACAACCGTGTAGGCAATCTCGTCCGGCAACTCAGCACTGGTAAAAAACGTCGCATTAACCCCGACCGTAGGTGTATCGCTCCAGTTATCCGGGTAGACACCAGCGTTGATAACCATAGGCAGGTAGTGCGGACTGTAGCGGATCAGCTCACTGGCCTGATCACTGGCTACCGCAATCAGTTGCCCACCACAGTCACGTGCAGCTTCTTTGGTGGCACCACTCGGCAGGCCAACAGTATAGATCATCACATCGATTCTGCCTTCACATAGCGCACCTGCCTGGTCAGCTGCACCCAGCGACAATGTGACAGCAAAGTCCTGTAGCCCCCAGTTATTACTTTTCATCAGCGCGTTCATGGTAGAACGCTGGCTAGTACCCGGCAAACCGATACTGATACGCTTATTGCGAATATCACTAAAACGGCGAATACCAGAATCAGGGCGCGCCAGCACTGTCAGGTATTCAGGAAAGAGGGTCAGCAATGTACGCAACTGCGGGCTTTGCCCCTGATCGGCGAAATGGCCACGGCCACTCCAGGCCTGATAAAGCCATCCCGATTCAGCCAGACCAAGATCAAGCGCACCCACATTGACATTATTAATATTGGCAACCGAACCTGGCGTAGAGCGTACCGCACAACGAATGCCGTGCTGCTTGCGAGTCTGATTCAACAAACGACAGATCGCACCGCCTGCTGGATAGTAAACACCGGTAATTCCCCCGGTACCCAGCGAAATCAGCAGATGGCGCTCACTGGCTACTGCGAACGGGCTGATACCCAGCAGTAAAAGCGCAATACAGAGGATTTTTTTCATTGTTATAGTGTATTGGCAGAATGAACGTTCAGTTTAACAGATTCGACCAAAGGACAAAGCCTTCCGTCATCAGGCTGTAATGAAACCAAAAATAGTGATCCGAATAAAAAACAAAAGACATGCTGCCCTGAATGCAAAAAGCCCTGCCACACAGTGTATGGCAGGGCTTTCAAGTAGCAGTGAGTAGCTCTACAGACTGTTCAGCCTTGATCAGTTACGACCATGCTCAACAAGATCATCAACAACCCCGGCTTCTTCGGACAGGTCGTCTTTTGACGGCTCAGCCGCAGGCAGAACCAGGTTCAGAATAATGGCCACCAGACCACAGAGGCTGACGCCCTGCAGGTTCATATCCCCATTACCAATCGCCATACCACCGATACCGAATACCAGCGTAGTCGATACAATCACCAGATTACGCTGCTGGGCCATATCTACTTTTGCTTTGATCAGTGTATTCAGACCCACAGCAGCAATAGAACCGAACAGCAGGATCAGAATACCGCCCATCACCGGGGATGGAATGGTCTGCAACAGCACACCGAATTTAGCGATAAACGCCAGCGCAATGGCAAATACTGCCGCCCAGATCATCACTACCGGATTAAAGGCACGGGTCAGCATTACCGCGCCAGTTACCTCAGAGTAGGTGGTATTTGGTGGGCCACCAAACATGGAAGCCGCCGCTGTCGCAACACCGTCACCCAGCAGAGTACGGTGCAGGCCCGGTTTCTTCAGGTAATCCTTACCGGTTACATTACTGATCGCCAGAATATCGCCTACATGTTCAATCGCAGGTGCCAGGGCAACCGGGATCATAAACAGGATGGCTGCCATATTGAATTCCGGCATAACAAAGGCAGGAATCGCCATTACAGGCGCTTGTGCAACTTTTGCCAGATCAACCATACCCATGCTGAATGCAACCGCATAGCCCACCAGCACACCAGCCAGAATAGGCACCAGACGGAAGATACCTTTACCCAGTGTGGCCACCAGCAGAGTCGTTACCAGCGCACTCATGGATACGATCATGGAATCTGCATAAGGGAACAGTTCAATAGAACCATCACCCGCTTTGCCCATTGCCATATTGACCGCAATTGGCGCCAGCCCCAGCCCAATCACCATAATGACAGGGCCCGTTACCACCGGCGGCATCAGACGGTGCAGGAAGCCAGCACCACGCACTTTGACAATTGCTGCCAACAGCACGTACACCATACCAGCCGCGAACAGCGCACCCATGGTTGCAGGCACACCCCAGGTCTTGGTGCTGTAAGCAATCGGTGCAATAAACACAAAAGAGGATGCCAGGAAAATTGGCACAGAACGCTTGGTTATAAACTGGAACAACAGGGTGCCGATACCCGCCGTAAACAGCGCTACACTCGGGTCCAGACCTGTCAGCAGCGGCATCAGCACCAGTGCGCCAAATGCCACAAACAGCATCTGAGAACCAGCGAGCACGGTACGCCAACCACCCTGAGTCGGGTTAAGATCGCTCATCTGCATAACTCCCACGGTTTGCTATGCGATTGAAAAGAGGGGTATCAGAACAGCTTCGCTCTGTTACCACAGAAAAAGATTGCAGCGGTCAACCGCCTGTACGACCTCAGTGCGTACCGAAGATTTTATCACCCGCATCACCCAGTCCTGGCACAATGTAGCCTTGCTCATTCAGGCACTGATCAACAGAGGCGGTGAACAGATCAACATCCGGATGCGCTTCCTGCACCGCTTTGATGCCTTCAGGCGCAGCAACCAGCACCAGCGCACGGATAGAAGTACAGCCTGCTTTCTTCAGCATATCGATAGTTGCGATCATAGAACCACCGGTTGCCAGCATCGGGTCAATTACCAGTGACATACGCTCATCAATGTCGTGGGCCAGCTTTTCGAAGTAAGCCACAGGCTCCAGCGTTTCTTCATCACGGTACAGACCGACAACAGAAATTTTGGCGCTTGGCACCAACTCCAGCACACCATCCAGCATACCCAGACCTGCGCGCAGAATCGGCACAACGGTAATTTTCTTGCCCTTGATGCGCTCAGCAGTCACTTCACCACACCAGCCATCCAGCTGGTATTCCTCAATTTCCAGATCCTTGGTCGCTTCATAGGTCAGCAGACAACCGACCTCTGCTGCCAGCTGGCGGAAGCTGCGTGTGCTCATATCACGCTTGCGCATCAGGCCAATTTTATGACGAACCAGCGGGTGCTTAATCTCATGAACGCTCATTGTATTCCTCGGGTGCGGATCCAGGTTATTTGGTGCAGTCACTGCTGGCAGCCCTGATACTGCCGACGTTTTAGTACTGATAACGCTACCGCATGGCAACCACCAAAGCTGGTCATAAAACAGACACCAGCAGCATCCAGACGTCACAAAGCACAGCTCTCACCGTCGGCAATCATTGCCGGGGGTGGGCCGTGTTTCCGGTATGGAAATCAGATTACAGAACAGCGACTAAAAAATTTTGGCAAGGGTACAGAAGCGCAGACCATTTGTCATGGAATCAGATCAGATTTTTTACAACTTTAACCCCTTACAACTTTAGGTTGAAATACCTGGCAAACCGGCTGATATACAGGACAGACCGGTATACAAGACAGACTGATATATAAGACACAGCACTATACAAGACACAGCACCATACAAGACACAAAGTGGGCATAACCCATAAAGATTATGCCCTGGCTATTCAATCGAAAGGCCGTGTAACCCCGAAACAATCTCAATCCCGCGCTAACAACTGCTGATAAAGCTGCTGGTAACGGGTTGCCATACGCTCTGCTGTAAAGAGCTGTTCGAAGCGCTGACGTGCATTAATGCCCAGCCGCTCTACCAGTGCCGGGTCATCTGCCAACCGACGCATTGCCGCTGCAAGCGCATCAGCATCGGCCGGTGCTACCACCAGACCGGTTTCATCAGCCTGGTTAACAAACGTTGTACCCGTACCAATCTCTGCACTGACCATCGGCTTTGCATACATACAAGCTTCAATCAGACTGATCCCAAACGCCTCTGAACGCAGATGCGAAGGAAACATAAATGCTTTGCTGAGCTGGAACAACGCTGCTTTCTCTTCATCACTGACCCGTCCTGCCCATTGCAGGTTGGGCACGTCGGCACTTTTTTCTCGCAACTCTGCTTCAATACCACCGCACCCTGCCACAACAACAGGCAGACCCGTCTTACGGGCAGCTTCAATCAGAAACTCCAATCCTTTGTAGTAACGCAACGCGCCCATAAAGAAGAAGAACTGCTCACCGAAGCGTTCACGCATCGTAGACAACACCGCTGCATCAACAGGTTTACAGCCATCATCCTCCACACCGTAAGGCACCACAGTGGTTTTATGCTGGTAGCGCTGCAACACAGGACTACTGTTCAGATAGTTATCACAAGCTGACACCACCTGACTGACCGAACCCAGAAAATGGTGCATCAATGGCGCGTAGAGTCGCAGCGCAGTTTTCTGCTTAACAATATCACTATGGTAACTGACCAGTGTCGGGCAACGGGGACGGATCAGCAAATGCAGTAGATCTGCCACAGGATAAGGAAAATGATAATGAATCAGATCAGCCTGCCGACTGAGGCGACGAAACCGACCAATCAGCCTCCACCCTATCGGCGTTGATAACAGATCAACATCCTGAGGCACATAATGCACAGTCGCTTCCTCATACTCGACCACCTCCAACTGCTTCCCTTCATGCAGCACCAGCACATCATGCTGATATCCCTGCTGACAGGTTGCACGGGCAATCTGGTGGATAACCTGACCAACACCACCAAAATCGCGGCTGTAATAACTTTTATAGAGATGCAGAATTCGCGGCAAGAATCCACTCCTTCAAAAACTGTCTGAAAACAGAAAGGCCGGTTACCACCATGCGATAACCGGCCTTTGCTATTCATTCGATAACCCCAGTCAAATCAATAAACCGGACCATCCAGGCTCAGATGAATTAATCAACCCGACCCAGCCAGCTGTCCACCTGACGAACATCGTCCTGAGTCAACACACCGGCAGATTTCAACAGCGAGAGACGACTGACAGCGAAGTCATACTGTGCCTGACGGTAGTCACGACGGTAACTGTACTCATCACGTAAAGCATCCAGTACATCAACCACTGTTACTGTACCGAACTCAAACCCCTTCTGCATCGCTTCATAGGATTTACTGGCTGACATAACGGCTTTTTCAGCAGCAGCAATACGCGCCCAGCTGGACTCGGTATTCAGATAAGCTTCTCGTACCTGCTTGAGCAGTTGACGCTGGCGCTCTTCCAGTCGCTTCTGTGATACCACCAGACGAGCATGTGCTTCATCAACCGCAGCACTGGTACGACCACCACTGTATAACGGTACGCTCAGGGTTAACGAGGCAACGTAAGTTTCACTACGCGAAGAAGAAGAGTTTTCAAAACCGATGTCACTCTTCTGCGCTGTCAGCCCTGCATCCAGAGTTGGCAGATGTCCGGCTCGAGTTTCACGCACATAAGCACGACCAGCATCAATTTCGGCGGCCAGCGCCATCAATGCCGGGCTGTTTTTAACCGCCAGCTGCACCCAGTTATTCAGGTCACGACCATCTTCAGCGTAAGCAATGCGCCGGGTAAAACCATTGAGTGATTCATTCACTTCACGGCCTACCAGCTCGGCAAGCGCTTCACGGGCGATTGACACATCATTCTGTGCCACAATCAGCTGCGCCTTGATACCATCCAGACGCGCCTCTACATCCAGCACATCAGTCAGTACCGCCAGCTGACGGCGATAACGGGAACGCAACTGTGCCAACTGCTGCGAGGTCGCTTCCTGCTCTGCTTCAATCAGCTCCAGATTATCCTGCGCTGCCAACACATCAGTGTAACGTTGCAACAGATCCAGCGCCGTACCGGCACGCGTATCTTCATATTCCATCACCCGCTGCTCAGCCAGGTGCTCGTAGCGCTCTTTATTCGCCCAGCGAGAACGGTCATAAACACTCTGACTGAGGCTTAGCACATACTTCTCACCGTTATAGGTGTTGTCACCGTTCATCGGGTGACGCTTGTTCTCTGTCAGCTGCGCAGTCATGCTGACCTGTGGCAGCAGGTTCGCCAGCGCCTGACGTGACTGGGCATCGCTGGCAGTTACTTCTGCCGCCGCCACAGCCAGACGCGGGTCTGACTCCAGTGTTTCCTTGTACAGTTCCATCAGGCCTGCCGCCTGAGCCTGCCCGGCTACCAGAGCAATTGCCATCCCCAGCAAAGAGCGTTTCAACTGGCTGCCCTTTACCTGCAGCTTCCGACGTTTAAACATGTTTTCCAGAAACTCCCTGTTTTACAACAGATTCAGTTTCTGGCGGCCAGTGTTATGGCCGCCAGAGCGTCAGTCTTCAATCATGGAACGGGCAAAAGCATTGGTTGCCGGTGCCACCAGATACTCCAGCAACGTACGGGCACCAGTATTCACCAGCACCTCAGCAGGCATACCAGGCAACAGCGTCAATTCACCATTAGCCAGCTTTTTAGCACCCACCTCTGTTACCTCTACCCGAGCCAGGTAGTACGGCATACCGGTCTGTTCATTTACCAGACGGTCAGCAGAAATATTGGTTACCTCGCCTTCAATAACGGGGGTCGTTGCACTCTTGAAGGCACTGAAACGAATATCCGCAGGCATACCAACGGTTACACGGTCGATGTCATTAGGCGACAGCTCCGCTTCGATAATCAGCTCATCACTTTCAGGCACAATATCCAGAATCGGTGTACCTGGCGCTACAACACCACCTACAGTATGCACCGCCATGCTCAGCACCATGCCATCAACCGGTGCATAGATGTGAGAACGGGATACACGGTCCTGAATTGCAGTGATACGTTCTTCCAGGTCAAACACACGGGTCTGAACCTCAGCCAGCTGCTCAACCACACGGGCACGGAAGTCTTTCTTAAGCTGCAAGATCTGTAGACGCGTCTCACCCGCCTGAACATTGATACCGGCAATGCTGGAGTTATGTTCAGCAACCTCACCTTTCAGGCTGGCTTTCTGACGCTGCACATCACGCAGACGCTGTTTATCAACATAACCTTCAGAGAGCAACGCCTGGTTATCGGTGATCTCTTCCTCATAGGAATTCAGCAGCTGACGCTTACTGTCAATCAACGCCTTCAGGCCGTTAACCTGAGCGTCCAGCTGACCGATACGCTGCTCAAGTACTTCAATCTCACCGTCCTGAGCATGCCTGCGCGCCTTGAACTGCTGCTCTTCAGACAGCACCGCCTCACGAGCACGCGGGTCATCCGCTTTCATCAGCTCAGGGAAACGGATATTACTCAAACCGTCACGCTCGGCTTTCAACCGCGCTTCAGATGCAACGGCAGCAAAGCGCTGACCACGCAGAATCTCCAGCTCAGCACGGGCCTGAGTATCATCCAGCACCAGCAGCAGATCACCGGCTTTAACTTCAACGCCGTCTCGCACCTGAATATCTTTAACAATGCCACCTTCAAGGTGCTGCACCGTCTTACGGTAGTTTTTAACGGTTACCACACCAGGAGCCAGTGCCGCGCTATCCAGTGGCGCCAACGCGGCCCAGCTACCAAACCCCCCGAATACCAGGGCAATTACCATAAAGCCGATCCAGCGGATCGGGCCGTCATCGGTGTTGACCGGTTTGACGGCCTGTTGCTCATTCGTTGTCAACGTCGGATCCTCTCAACACCTGTTAGTTTTTAGTGGATGCAGATGCATCACCAGCTTTGTCCTGAGCTTCACCAGCACCATTCGCATTCGCCTGTGCGGCCTGCTGGGCTTGGGCTTGGGCCTGCTGCTGTGCACGGGCTTTAGCTGCTGCCGATGCTGCTAACTGCTGCTGTTGCTGCGGTGTCAACTGCTGAGGCTGACCCTGAGCCGGGCGCTGCTGTTGTGGCTGACCAGGCTGAGCCTGTGGATTCTGCATACGGTGCAACACCTCATCTCGTGGGCCATACAGATGCAGCTGACCTTCTTTCAGTACCAGCAGTTTTTCCAGCTGCGACAGCACACCCACTTTATGAGTAATTACGAAGACCGTAGAACCACGCTCTCTCAGACCAACCAGCGCCATCGCCAGCGCACGCTCACCAACATCATCCAGATTAGAGTTTGGCTCATCCAGTACAACCAGTTTCGGGTCACCGTAGAGCGCACGGGCCAGACCGATACGCTGGCGCTGACCACCGGACAGACCGCCACCGCCAGCACCAATGATCGTGTCGTAGCCGTTTGGCAACGCCAGCACCATCTCATGAACACCGGCAGACTTGGCCGCTGTTACTACTTTTTCAGGATCAACCTGGCCAAAGCGCGCAATATTCTCGCTGATGGAGCCTTCAAACAGTTCAATATCCTGTGGCAGATAGCCGATGTGCGGGCCCAGCTCTTCACGATCCCAGGCAAATACATCAGCACCATCCAGACGCACTTTGCCCTGCAGCGTTGGCCAGATACCCAGCAATGCACGGGCCAGGGTAGATTTACCCGCTGCACTCGGGCCAAGAATACCAACGGAATCACCTGGCATAACCTGGAAGGTCACACCCTTGATAACCGGATTACGAGAACCCGGAGGTGCGACTACAGCCGCTTCAAAGCGAATTTCACCTTTAGGCGCAGGCAGGGACATTTTTTCCTGCTCTTCCGGCATCTTGTTCATCATCTCGTCCAGACGATTGAACTGCGCACGCGCACCCACGAAACCTTTCCAGGCACCAATCATCTGGTCGATCGGCGCCAGCGCACGACCCAGCAGGATGGAACCCGCAATCATCAGGCCCGGCGTAATCTCCTGCTGAATAGCCAGGTAAGCACCCAGACCAAGAATCAGCGATTGCACCATCAGACGGGTTGTTTTGGAAAACGCCATAATCGCAGAGGCACGTTCACTGGCATTGCTCTGCCAGGACATCACCTTCAGGTGTCGCTCATACCAACGTGCGCGCACATTGCTGAGCATACCCATAGATTCAACAACTTCAGCATTCGTGAGATTGCGGTTCATTGCCGCAGTCGCACCTACCTGCTCTTTGTTGGCTTCCTGCAATGGCTTGCTGGTCATTTTTTCATTGATAATGGCGATAACCACCAGAATCACCGCAGCAGCCACACCCACCCAGCCAAACAGCGGGTGGAACATGAACATAACCGCCAGGTAAAGCGGAATCCATGGCGCATCAAAGAAAGCAAACAGGCCGTTACCCGTCATAAACTGACGCAGCCCGGTCAGGTCCTGTACCGGCTGAGAGCCCTGTGCTGCATTACCCGTATACAACGCCTGCTTGAATGCAGCGTTGTAAACACGGGTATTGAGGTGGCTGTCAATACGGGCACTAACACGCACCAGGATACGCGAACGTACCCACTCCAGGGACCCCATCGCAATCATCAGCATCGCCATGATCAGGGTCAACATCACCAGGGTGCTTTCACTACCACTGGTCACTACACGGTCATAAACCTGCAGCATGTAAAAAGACGGCACCAGCATCAGCAGGTTAATACACATACTGAACAGGCCGACCACCATAAAAGAGCTGCGACAGGCCTGCAGGGCCTTGCGCAACAGATTTGGCTCTTCTGCTCTCATTTCAGGCAAACTCACTTATCGAGAATTGGATCGCGCAGCGCAGGAGGCACGCTGCTTCAATCAGGGTCTGAGGGGGCGGCGTCCGTTGCGGTAACCCGGACAGATTTTTATATACCGGAGCAACTACGGCATCAGGTATCCTGGCTATGTAGTCACTCACTGTAACAAAGCCCGCCGGGAGGCGAAAACTTACAGGTCGAAGATGCTAGCACAACCGACCGCTGCATTGTGTGCGGCAGAGCACAAATACCCCCTGGTCTTTGATATTACTCTGTTTTATAGCATGTAAACGCCTGTTTACTGACGATGAATCCCTGCACTTTACTCAGCCTTCATTCAGCTGAACCCACTATTCATCCATACCGGCATACTGGGCATATACGTCAGGCGCCAGGTTTTCAAAACGTGAATGCTGACCAATAAACGCCAGCCGTACCGAACCAATCGGGCCATTACGCTGCTTGCCGATAATAATTTCGGCAATTCCTTTATCTGCCGAATCTTCGTTATAAACCTCATCACGGTAGATAAACATAATCACATCGGCATCCTGCTCGATGGCGCCAGACTCACGCAAGTCAGAGTTTACCGGGCGCTTATTCGGGCGCTGCTCAAGGGAACGGTTCAGCTGTGAGAGCGCAATCACCGGGCACTGCATCTCTTTCGCCAACGCTTTCAGGGAACGGGATATTTCAGAAATTTCGTTAGCGCGCCCTTCAATATTTCCACTTTTCACCTGCATCAATTGCAGATAATCCACCATGATCATACCTATATCGCCGTGCTCACGAGCGATACGACGCACACGCGTACGCATTTCATTCGGACTCAGGCCCGCAGTGTCATCAATAAACAGCGGCTTATCGCGCAGCATATTGACGGCCGCAGTCAGCTTTGGCCAATCATCTTCTTCGAGTTTACCAGTACGTACACGGGTCTGATTAATTTTTCCCAGTGACGCCAGCATACGAGTAATAATCTGATCAGAGGGCATCTCCAAACTGAATACCAGTACCGGTTTTTCCTGCCCCATCAGTGCATTTTCTACCAGATTCATAGCAAAAGTGGTTTTACCCATCGACGGGCGGGCTGCCACAATTACCAGATCAGACGGCTGCAGACCTGACGTTTTATCATCCAGATCATCAAAGCCTGTGGTAACACCAGTCAGATCCTGATCATTATTGAACAGAAAATCAATCTTCTCGACTGCTTCTTTCAACAGCGGATTAATTGCTTCAAGCCCACCCTCACTGGGGCGGTCTTCGGCAATTTTGAAGATACGCCCTTCCGCCTCGTTAAGAATGTCATCCGCAGCACGCCCTTCAGGATTAAACGCATCTTCGGAAATCTCATGGGCCACACGAATCATCTGGCGTAACAGTGCGCGCTCACGGACAATCTCGGCATATGCCCGAATATTGGATGCACTGGGGGTGTTCTGAGCCAGATCAATCAGGTATTCCATACCACCGGCATCGTCCAGCTCAGCGGTACGGTCCAGCTCCTCCGACACGGTCACCACATCAATCGGATCACCAGCACTGATCAGCTTATCCATTACCCGGAAGATCAGCCGATGCTCATGACGGTAAAACAGACCTTCTGCTACCGCTTCAGACACTGCATCCCAGGCGTTATTATCCAGCATCAGGCCACCCAGCACGGACTGCTCCGCTTCCATGGAATGGGGTGGCACCTTGATATTATCCAGCACTTGCTGGTCTGTATCAGAGAATTCCATCGTGACCCTCTACATTCTGATAATCAAACAACACCATAATCCAGGCCTGCAAACCTGCAATCAAAAAACTGATATTGCAAAACTGATATTGCAAAACTGGCCTTGAAAAATCGGCCCTGAGAAACAAAGCAATAAACACAGAAAACGAAACTGCAAATACAAAAAAAGCACCACGCAGCGAACCACGGGTGCTTTTTTCGAACCGGCTACCCAAGGCAGCCAGTCACAGCTTACTCAGATACAACAGTTACATTAACTACTGTAGATACTTCAGAGTGCAGCTGCAGAGCGATTTCGAATTCGCCCACGTGACGCAGAACACCTTCTGGCAGACGTACTTCAGACTTGCATACGTTCTGGCCAGTAGCAGTAATTGCATCAGCGATATCACGCGTACCGATAGAACCGAACAGCTTACCTTCGTCACCTGCTTTGGAAACGATAGATACGTTCAGACCTTCCAGCGCTTCAGCGCGAGCCTGTGCAGCAGCCAGCTTCTCAGCAGCAGCAGCTTCCAGCTCAGCACGACGTGCTTCAAATTTTTCAACGTTAGCCGCAGTAGCCGGTACAGCTTTACCCTGTGGTACCAGGTAGTTACGACCGAAGCCAGCCTTAACAGTAACCTTGTCACCCAGGTTACCCAGCTTGCCAATTTTTTCGAGCAGAATAACTTCCATCTCGTAAACCTCATTCAAGGCTGCAAATGGTTTGCAGTGTGCCAGCACTGGCGCACCAGTGTGGCTGAATCTTTCCAGGTGCCAACGCACCTGCCCACATCAACTCAGGGCTTTAAACCCCGCACTGCTTACTGATGGTTGTCAGTATATGGCAGCAGAGCAATGAAACGCGCACGCTTGATAGCAGTAGCCAGCTGACGCTGGTAACGCGCTTTAGTACCAGTGATACGGCTTGGTACGATCTTGCCAGTTTCAGTGATGTAGCCTTTCAGAGTGTCCAGATCTTTGTAATCGATCTCAGTAACACCTTCCGCTGTGAAACGGCAGAACTTGCGACGACGGAAAAAACGAGCCATGGTGAATCTCCTGGTTGTTCGTCAGATTAATCGATTACTCAGCAGCGTCAGCAGCAGGTGCTTCAGCAGCTTTCTCTTCAGTCTTAGCTTCTTCTTTCTTCTCTTCACGACGTGGAGCTTTACGCTCTTCGCGAGATTCAGCAGCTTTGATTGGAGAGATTTCAGTGATCGCTTCTTTACGACGGATAACCATGTTACGCAGAACAGCGTCGTTGTAACGGAACATGTTTTCCAGCTCGTCCAGGGTTTCCTGGCCACATTCAACGTTCATCAGAACGTAGTGTGCTTTGTGAGCGTTGTTGATCGGGTAAGCCATCTGACGACGACCCCAATCTTCCAGACGGTGAACCTGGCCGCTAGCACCTTCGATCAGAGAGGTGTAACGCTCAACCATCGCAGAAACCTGCTCGCTCTGGTTCGGGTGAACCATGAATACGATTTCGTAATGACGCATTGTAGCTCCTTACGGGTTAATAGCCCCCGGACTTACCGACCGCCGGAAGCAAGGAGGAAATTCGAAGCGCGGATTCTATGCAGCCAGCCAGATAATTGCAAGCGCTTTTCTGATCGACAAAAACACAAACACTTCGCTTTAACAGCGCCCTCAATGCACCAGCCGCTCATGCCTGATGTCATACTGGCCACCGGGATAGAAACCATAGCGGTAACGATGATGGCGATAGAAGTAGCGGTCGCGCAGATCGTAAAACTCTTCACGATTATACTGTTGCCGCCCGAGACGATACCCTTCAAGAAACTCCGCTTCAGTGCTTTTCGGGCAGATATGGCGGTAACTCAGACCTTTGTAACCCGCCTGATGGCCACCCTTATAAGTGCAATAGCTCTGTAACCCACGGGCATAACCGTCCTGATAGGCCGCAAAATCAGGCTGCACACCATAACGAAAACAGGCTTCACGATGTGCATCAACCCGACTGGCTTCATAACCCCAGCCTGCATCGCGCTCACCAATCATCTGCCAGCGGGCACTGCGGCAGTCGTTCTGACTCAGACTGGCACAGCCCCCCAGCAATACACACCCGGTTACACTCAGAACCCTGATCAGATTAACCATGACAGCCTCCAGACACAGACATCGGCTCTATCAGTTTAGTAACAGCTACACAGCTAGCGGGGTGATACACAACGGGCATGTAGATGCACAACCAGTCACAGTTGCTAGTACATAGTCACAGTTACTAGTACATAGTCACGGCTACTGGCAACATATAGATAGCCTGCTCGCAACACCATTAACCGGGTGTTAACTTCAATCTGAGTTTTATACAGAATTGTTATGAGGAGCCATGCTTCAGATATGAAGCAATGATTCTTTTCAAAGAAGAGGCTCTGCGACTGCCAAGAAGAAGCTCAACCACGCCCACGGAAGAAGGTCAACGACAGCGAGCTGTGCTAACAAAAAAAGGGGCCGCGAAGTCTGGCCCCGAAAAGCTGCTGTGCTTGTTGATTGCAGGTTAACACCGCACGGGACACACAACAGACCCGTGCGCTACCTGCATAGACGACCCATGTAGAAGGCCATCAGGCAGCTGGATAGCCTGCCGATACACAGACGTAGTGACGCACTCTGTATCAGCAGACTGGGGGAGGGTCAGCGACCACCTGCGCCCTGCCGGGAGCGCTCGCTGTTTTCAACCAGTACACCTTCACCAATCTTGTTAATGCGCGCCCATAACGCCTCATCAATGTCGATACCCTGATCAACACTATGCTCTTTATTCTGCGCAACCTGCTCTGCACTGACATGACGCGCATTGCGGTTACCTTCAGAACGCTGCAAAGAGGTGGTCAGATCAACACGGGAGCTACAGATAATGGTCAATGCCTGACGGTCATCGTCCGATGGCTTCAGACTGGTTGTCGCTTCGCTGTAACTAGGGTAACGGGCACCCGCTTTGATGGCTGCGGTGTGCTCGGTCACCGTATCACTACCATTCTGCCAGTAAGCCGCCACACTGATACCACGACGACCACAGTCGGTCAGCGCCTTGAGAATAAACATACGGTTGTGACAGTTGTGCACCGTTACCGTTGCAATCCCCACTTCAAGCGCTTTGGCATGGGCCAGATCAACAGACGCAGCAATGCAGTTCAGCGCACTACGGCCATTACTGTCGATAATGGCAGAGGTGCTGTCTTCATATACCACGGTGCTCAACGGCTTATCGCGGTCTACATCAATGTAGTCCAGCGCTCGTTCCAGCTCACCCAGCCCGTTCAGACCATGCTTCTCCAGCCACAGAATCATATTAGCGGCATCTTCATAGTTACCAACAAAGTAACCACTGGCTTCAAAGCAGCGACGCAGTGAAGCTTTCAGTTCATTCATCGAGATATGCATTGCACTGCTCCTTATTCTGCGCTCTGCTTGGTTGAAGACTGCGGGGCAAGCGGCATAAACCAGTCGTCATTAAAGGTTTTACCAATATCTTCCAGCAGCGGTGCCCCCTGGAACATGGTGTTACGTACCCACAGTTTTGAACGCGGGTCAAACTTGCTGACCCCAAAGAATGCCAGCTTGGCACGCAACAAGTGCATTGGCAGTACATCACGGTGCAGCAGGTTGGCCTGAATATCACCATACAGGCAGCGGTTCATGCTCTGAATACGACGCACAATGCCGCGCAGCTTTGGCCGCGCTACCATAAAGCGAGCTGTGCTGTGGTCTGGATGTTCAGCAACATATTCGCTCAGCTGGTCGTAACACTTGCGCACGGCATAGCCAACACCCAGCGCCATCTGCTTCTCTTTGCCATCCTCTTCCAGTGCATTACCCAGTCGCGGCTCCATTTTCTCTTCCGAACGATACCAGAAGATCTCACGCGCACCGGACTCACCAAAGTCCAGATTCAATGCCCAGTCATAGCGATTTTCAATCACCGCTTTCAGGGTAGAAACGGTCATCAGCGGATCAAGGTCGAGGAATTCTTCCGCTGAGCAGTAATCTTCCAGATCATTTACCAGCTCCGGGTATAGCTCCAGCAGGATGGAAACCAACAGCTCCTGTCCCTGCAAGGAGCAGTGCTCTTCACTCCACTGAATCAGTGCATCCCAGTTTTCCAGCGGCTGACCAGCCTGCTGATGCAGCGCATCCAGATCTTTCAGCACCTGTACATTGTTTTGTGTCTGCCATTCATCTTCAGTGATAATCTGACGGGTGTGGGTTGCACTGCGTTCAATCAGCGCCTGCAACTGTTGCTGCACACGGCTGTCGACACTACCCAGTACACGCACACGGGCCAGCGCCAGCTCACGCATCTCAACCCACTGGTTGATCAGCAGCGGGTGGTTGACCAGATAAGGTGCCATACCCAGACCGGTAGAGTTACCGATACCGAAGTAACGCTTGATCTCAGGTTCCATCTCGACAAAGGTATCAGGGCTACGATGGCGGGCGATATGCTCGGCCTGCAGCAGACTGAAATTACGCAACATCAGGCAGACAAACATCTCGGCAGCGAATGGGCGAGCAAAGTCAGGCCAGCGCGACTGTACTTTTTCCCAGTCAGCCATACCCAGCTTGCCACTGCCATATACAGCGGTGGTACGATACAGATAGCCAACCTGAGCAATCCTGTCGACATCTGGCTGTTTGCCGCTGGCCAGCTGATCAACCACATAGTCAAAATTACGAGCACTACGGTTGGCACGGGACAGTACAAAGACACGCGCATCAACACGGCCAGCTTCCTGTTTTGGCACATTCTGGCGCAACTGCTCCACGTAGTCGGCATCCACTTTGCCGTCCACCAGCGCCATGGTCAGATCCCATTTCGTCGCGATTACACGGTCATTACGCTCTTCCGGCGCCAGATAATCCGAGAACAGAACAAAACTGAACAGGCCATGTGGCGCCTGAATTTCATACACAACGGTGCCGTAACCGTCATTATCCAGTTCAAACAGCGCCGGGCTGATCTGCCAGCGTTCACGCATGATCTTGCGAATCAGCGTACGCATAAAACTCAGACGACTCTGATGCATGGCACCCAGACGTTCCAGGTCCATGACCTGGCTGGCAGGGCGCAGCGGCAGAGCATTGTCGCCGCGCAGGGCGGCGTGAATGGCTGCAGGCGTGGTCATTATTTTTGTCCTCATATATCTTTGCTGACACATCGGTTTGGGAATGCCGGACAATCCGGCTACAGCATAGATGTGCCGACACTCTGAGAGCGCCGATTATTATTCTGGCAGTACGGGCTGTTTTAGCAGGTAGGGACACCCGCTTTATCTGATCAATAAACAAACAACACTGACCGGGTATGCAGGCATCATGGGCGAAACCGGGGGGCAGGCTCAAATCAGAAGCGTATATCACTAAATAAGTAATACTTATCAAAAGCGCTGAAAGTATTATTTTTGCTGTACTTCTGACAGGCATCGCCTGCCAATTGTACGACACACAACACCGACCTGGATCAATAAAAACCTTCGAAACAGTACAGATCAGGCCGATTGGCGGTTGAGACTCAGGCCAGATAACGGTTGAGACTCAGGCTACACAGCGGTTGAGACTCAAGCCGGATAACGGTTGAGAATAAAGTCAATCAACGCCTGTGCAGGCGGGCTCATAGAACGGTTTTTCAACTGTACAATCCCCACATGGCGCTTTACCACCGGCTCACTGAGCGGGATAAAACACAGCTTGCTGCTCTCTCGGGGAAAGGCATAACGGGGCAAGGTAGTAATTCCCAGACCAGCCTCCAGCATCGCAATCAGCGAGATCATATTGGAGATATAGAACTGCGCCCGGCGCAACAGAGGGGCAGCATCGGTATCTTCCAGCAAACGGGTAGTGCCGTTACCAATCAGCCGGTGCTTGCCAAGCTCGCGCCAGTGTAATGTTTTTTTATCTGCCAGCGGATGATCACAGGGGCAGACCACCCCTATCGCATCCTCCCAGATCGGCATAAAAGTTTTATCCCGATGCTCTTCCGGGTGAAACAGATTACTGATGCCAAAGTCAACCTGCTGGCGTTCCACCATCTTCAGCACCGCTTCAGAATTATCGTCATAGAAACTGATATGCAGATCAGGCGTATTGCCCACAAACTCCATCAATAACTCTGGCAACACCTGGTTAGCAATAGAGGGCACAGAAGCCAGCCGCAGATGGCCAGTCTTACGCTCAGCCAGTAGTGCCATATCTTCCGCCAGCCGATCATGGTGGGCGATCAGCTCTTTGGCACGGGGAATAAAATACTGCCCAAAAGGGGTCAGCTCAGTTTTGGCAGCACGGGTATTACGCTTCTCAAACAGCGGCTGACCCAGCTTGTTTTCCAGATCACGGATCGACAGCGAAATCGCAGGCTGGGTACGGTGCGCCTTTTCCGCAGCGGCATGAAAACTCTTCAGCTCAGCAACCCAGACAAAGTGACGTAACTGGGTGATCTTCAGCTCAGCAAGCATGATAAGAAAACCTTATTTCAGAATATTATTTATTAATTTTTATTATTTGTCTGTGCCTCCTAATATGCAAGCAACGATTTCCCGGAGGTGACTATGTCTGATTCAGTTTTTCGCAATTACATCGCAGGTGAGTGGGTAGAAGGCAACAAAGGCAGCGTGGCAAATATCAGCCCGGCTGACACCAGCGATGTGATTGGTCATTACGCCCAGGCGGACAAGGCCCAGACGGAAGCAGCTATTGCTGCAGCCGCGGCTGGCCAGAAAGAATGGGAGAAAAGCGGCCTGGAGCAGCGCTACTCCGTACTGATGGCCATCGGTGATGAACTGATCGCCCGCAAAGACGAGCTGGGTGAAATTCTGGCGCGCGAAGAAGGTAAAACACTGGCAGAAGGTGTAGGTGAAACCTACCGCTCAGGCCAGTTCTTCCACTACTACGCGGCTGAAGTGCTGCGCCAGATGGGCGAAACAGCAGATTCCGTACGCCCAGGTATCGAAATTGAAACCCGCCGCGAGCCTGCTGGCGTAGTCGGCATCATCACGCCATGGAACTTCCCGACAGCAACCGGTGCCTGGAAAATCGCACCAGCACTGGCATTCGGTAACGCCGTCGTATGGAAACCGGCGAACCAGGTACCAGCCTCTGCATGGGCACTGACTGAGATCATCTCCCGTCAGGGTCTGCCTGCTGGCACCTTTAACCTGGTGATGGGCCCGGGCGCTGAAGTAGGTGATGTACTGATCAACTCCCGCGACATCAATGCGCTGACGTTCACCGGCTCGCTGGAAACCGGCCGTAAGGTTGCCGCAGCAACAGCGGTTAATCTGGTTAAATGCCAGCTGGAAATGGGCTCCAAAAACGCCCTGGTAGTACTGGACGATGCCGACCTGGACAACGCCGTTGAATGTGCGGTGAACGGTGCTTTCGGTGGTACCGGCCAGAAATGTACAGCATCTTCCCGTCTGATCGTAACGGAAGGCATCCACGACCGCTTTGTTGAAGCCGTTGTAGAACGCATGAAGAAACTGGTTGTTGGCCACCCGCTGAAAGAAGGTGTTCATATCGGTGCCGTTGCTGATGCGCGCCAGATGGAACAGAACCTGGAATACCTGGAGCTGGCTCAATCTGAAGGCGGCAAGCTGGTATACGGCGGCGAAGTGCTGACAGAAGACACTGAAGGCTACTACATGCAGCCAGCACTGTTCACTGAAACCACCAACGATATGCGCATTAACCGTGAAGAAGCCTTCGCGCCAATCGCCTGCGTTATCAAGGTTAAGGACTACGCCGAAGCGCTGGCTACGCTGAACGACACCAACTTCGGCCTGACCGGCGGTATCTGCACCGAGTCACTGAAATACGCTTCTGACTTCAAACGCAACGCCAAAACCGGCTGTGTCATGGTGAACCTGCCAACAGCGGGCACCGACTACCACGTACCGTTTGGCGGCCGTAAAGACTCCAGCTTCGGCCCACGTGAACAGGGCACTTACGCCAAAGAGTTCTACACCGTAGTAAAAACCACCTACATCCGCGCGTAAACGATCCGCGTATTAACGGAGGCAGGTCTATGACCGACACACTGCATAAAGAGCTGATTGTGATCGACGGTCTCCAGTACTCCAACTGGAACCGCGAGATTTTCCAGCAGCTGCATGCAGGTGGCGTAACGATGGTGCATGCCACCATCGTTTACCACGAACAGATTCGCGAAACCCTGTTGCGAATTGCTGAGTGGAACCGTCACTTCGAGCACAACGCTGACCTGATCATGCCGGTCAAAAGCGCAGCGGACATCCGTCGCGCTAAAGAACTGGGCAAGGTAGGTGTCATGTTCGGGGCGCAGAATTGCTCCCCGATTGAAGACGATATTGGCATGATCGAGATTATGCGCGAGCTGAATCTGATGATCATGCAGCTGACCTACAACAACCAGAGCCTGCTGGCCTGTGGCTGTTATGAAGCTGAAGACAGCGGCGTTACCCGCTTTGGCCGCCAAGCAATCAAAGAGATGAACCGGGTCGGCATGGTAGTGGATATGAGCCACAGCGGCGAACGCAGCACACTGGATGCCATCGAGATTTCCGAGCGGCCCATTGTGATCTCCCACGCCAACCCGACCAGTTTCCACGCCGCCAAGCGTAATAAGTCCGATACTGTACTTAAGGCGCTGGGAGAATCCGGTGGTCTGCTGGGCTTCAGCCTCTACCCATTCCATCTGAAAAACGGCCCCGATTGCACACTGGAAGCGTTTTGCGACATGGTGGCACGTACTGCTGACCTGATGGGCGTTGAGCACATCGGCATCGGTACTGACCTGTGTCAGGCACAACCTGTCGAAGTACTGGAATGGATGCGCAATGGCCGCTGGTCGAAAGAGATGGACTACGGTGAAGGCTCGAAAAGTAACGCTGACTGGCCACGCCCACTGAGCTGGTTCCGCGATAGCCGTGACTTTCCCAATATCACCGCAGGCCTGCTGGCGCGTGGTTTCAGTCACGAAGATGTGGCACGGATTATGGGCCTGAACTGGCTCAACTACCTTGAGGATGCGCTACCGGCGAGATCCTGAACGGTTTAGCTGCGCGGTTGCGCAGCACCCTGACGCGGGTGCCGCCCGATTCTGACGGCCTTGTCATCACCCAGTACATAGCCGGGCATGACAGCTACCAGAACACGGCAGAGCTGATACAGGGACGACTGATTCTGACGTAAATACCCAGCATGCCAGCACCATTGGCAGGGGGAAGTTGCGCCTGATTCAAAGTGTTATCTGAATTCAGTTTTGCACCTGATTCAACCTGGTCCAATAAGTATAAAGATCCATCAGGAGAACAACCATGAGTGAGACCTCTCAGGCTACACTGGCTCCAGGTGAGGCAGCAGCTGGCCGCAACGCTCAATCCAATAAAGCCCTGTTTGCTGGCGTGGATATGCCAGTTTTTCTGATCAGTGGTGGCGTCCTGGTGCTGTTTGCAGCACTGGCACTCTACGACATCAAAATGGTATCCGGCCTGGTGAATACAGCGTTTGCTGCATCCACCAAAATGTTTGGTGCCTACTGGCAGGTACTGTTACTGCTGACCTTTATTATCGGCCTGGTACTAGCGATGGGCCGCACCGGTCGCGTGGTACTCGGCGGCATCAAAGCGCCAGAGATGAGCAGCTTCAAATGGGTCTCCGTGATCATGTGCACCCTGCTGGCTGGCGGCGGCGTATTCTGGGCAGCAGCAGAACCCATGGCGCACTTCACCTCTCCGCCCCCGCTGTTTGGCGGTGAAACAGGCACTACAGCGGCGGCATACAACGCACTGGCACAGAGCTTTATGCACTGGGGCTTCCTGGCCTGGGCTATTCTGGGCAGCCTGACCGGCGTTGTATTCATGCACCTGCACTATGAAAAAGGCCTGCCACTGAAACCACGCACCCTGCTCTACCCGGTATTCGGAGACAAGGTGATGACAGGCCCACTGGGCGCAATCGTTGACGCCTGTTGTGTACTGGCCGTTGTTGCTGGCACCGTTGGCCCGATTGGTTTCCTGGGCTTGCAGGTAAGTTTCGGTCTGGAAAAACTGTTTGGCATCCCCAACACCTACACCACTCAGCTTACCATTCTGCTGGGTCTGATCGGCATCTACACCCTGTCTGCGGTGAGTGGTGTAACACGCGGCATCCAGATTCTGAGTAGCGCTAACGTCATTCTGGCAGCGGTGCTGATGGCCTTTATTCTGCTATTCGGCCCGACTGCATTTATCTTCGATAGCTACCTGCATTCTTTCGGTATCTACCTGGACAAATTCATCCCGATGGCGACATTCCGTGCCAGTCCAGGCTGGCTGGACTGGTGGACAGTATTCTTCTGGGGCTGGTTCCTGGGTTACGGCCCACTGATGGCAATGTTTGTGGCACGTATCTCCCGTGGCCGTACCATCCGCGAAATGATCTTGCTGATCTCGGTAGTCGCACCAATTATCACCACTTTCTGGTTCACCATCGTCGGTGGTAGCGGTCTGGCGTTTGAACTGGCCAACCCAGGCGTCATTTCCGAGCCATTTACCGGTTTCAACCTGCCTGCTGCACTGCTGGCAATCACTGAACAGCTGCCGATGGGCTTCATTATTTCGGTACTGTTCCTGGTGCTGACCACCATTTTCGTAGCAACAACCGGTGACTCCATGACCTATGCCGTATCCATGGTAATGACCGGCACCGATCACCCTCAGAGCTCTGTTCGCGTGTTCTGGGGCATCATGATGGGTGTAGTTGCTGCCTTGCTGATCTCCATCGGCTCTGGTGGTATTTCTGCATTACAGTCCTTCATCGTTGTAACAGCCGTACCGGTATCACTGGTGCTGCTGCCGTCATTGTGGAACGCCCCACAGATTGCCAAGAAGATGGCTGACGAGCAGGGTTTGTAACACGTTAGCAAGACCTGACCTGGGCGCGGCTATGGCTGCGCCCTTTTTTTCCTGCACAACTCGCTTTTAACAGCTGTCAGCTTTAAAGACTCCTGCTTTAAAGCAACCATGTTTCAAAGCAATCCTGTCTCAGAACAACCTCGTTTCAGGAAAACTGACAGCCACAAAGCGATACATTTAACTAATAGTGAGAACAATGAAAAAAGCTGTAAAGACCGACCTGTTTGCTTCCAAAGCGCCGCTGGAATGGGCTGTAATCGCCAATGGCCAGTTGTCTACTGCGCAGATTCCAATCGACAAGGAAGGCAACGTTGTTGAGGGCGGTATTGAAGCTCAAGCGCGTCAGACCATGGACAACTTCAAACACACCATTGAAGCGGCCGAACTGACGATGGCGGATGTTACCCAGGTTCTGATCTATGTGACTGATCGTAACCAGTTACCGGTATTCAACAAGGTATATGCCGAATACTTCGAAGCACCTTATCCAAACCGTGCAGCCATGATTGTCGCGGGCCTGGCCCGTGAAGAGATGCTGTGTGAAATTGTGGCGTATGCCGCAGTACCGCAATAAAGCAGCAACCCCGTAAGATTATTGACGAGCAATAAAAGGCTACAAACGGCGGGCACTGGCCACTTGTAGCCTGTTGTCGCACAAAGCCCGACCAGATAACTGGCCGGGCTTTTATAGTTTTCAGGGGGCCATTATGGTTTCAAAAAATGATGGTTTCAAATAAGCGATGGTTTCAAATAAGCGATAGTTGCAGAGGCAATTGCTGCTTCGGGGACAACTCTCTCAAATTCCAACAGCCTATCAGCTCGCTTTGAAAGCCACTAACAGACAGACAGGGTAACACCCGTGTGGCTTTTCTACCTCGCCTGTTCTGACAACCCTGGCCTGCTGAAAGCCCGCAGAAGCCGCAGTCTGTATCAATGCCGCAGCCTCAAAACCATGGTGGAAAACACCTGTATCCTCGATATGAAAGCTACCATCTTCCGGCTCAAGATCTGCCAGTGCGATAAAGCCACCGGGTAACAACATCTCATGCAGTTGTACAAATAGCGCGGGAATATTTTCAATATGATGCAATGTCATTGAGGAAATAATGCCATCAAACTGCTGGTCCAGCGTTCGCTGTGTCAGATCAAGCTGTAATGTTGTCAGCTCGCAAGATAAACGGTCACGCTTGGTTTCCAGTTGCGCAATCATTGAGGCTGAAATATCAATCGCCGTCATACTCGCCACCAATGGCGCTATGCGTTCCAGCAGCAAGCCTGTACCCGCGCCAAAGTCCATCAACTTCATATCAGACCGGAACGAAACTGCCTCCTGTATAGAACAGGCTATGCGATCTACATTACTGACACGCTTACCGTCCTGCTCATAATCAACAGCTTTATGGGCAAAAAAATCGGTAGAGGAAACCTTACTGCTCATCCTGAACTCCAGATGTGTATATAGCTATTAACAGGCTTATTATATCGCCAATACAAGCCTCAATACCGCCTATACCCCGCCGGAGAAACACCTGTCCACTGCTTGAAGGCACGGGTAAAGGCGGCAGGTTCCGAAAAACCCAACAGTCGGGAGATCTGCGAAACAGGCAAATCAGGCTGGCTTAGATAGTGAATAGCCGCATCGCGGCGTACATCATCTTTCAGCGCCTGGAAGCTGGTGCCCTCACAAGCCAGTTTGCGACGCAGGGTGCGGGTAGTGATATAGAGGCTATCGGCGGCCTGTGCCATTTTCAGCTGACCGGGGCTTTCAGCCTGCTCCAGCAGATCAATCACGCGACGGGTAAATACCGGGTAATACGCCTGACGTCGGAACCAGTCCAGCGGTGTCTGGCCCAGATAATGGCGCAGGGTGGCGGGCGTCTGCACCACCGGTTGCAGCAACCATTGACTGTCAAAGCTGAGGCTACAAACAGGCTGTTCAAAACGCGGTGAGCAGGGATACATCAACCGGTATTCATTCACATGGCGCGGCTCCACGTAATCAAAGGTGATCTGCTGTAACGGGATCCGCTGCCCAATCAACCAGCTGGGAAAACGGTGCCAGATCAGCATCAGAAACTCAGTTAATGAATGGTGGCAGTCTTTCTCAGGCGCTGCTAGCCGCATGCTGAATATGGCGCTATCCGCCTGCTCTGTCAGTTCCAGTGTCAGCGAGGAGCAGGTCAGGTTATAAAAACGACCAATATGCCGGTAAACCTGCTGCAAGGTGCGACAGTGAACCGCCTGACGCGCCATCAGGGTAAACACACCGTAGCGACAGGGCTGGCTAGCCATACCCATAAATTCATCATCACTCTGTCGCCAGACCTCATGCAGCAGGTTATTCAACTGTTCTGGCGTGATGCGCAGCTGGTGATTATGCAGCAATACCGGATTGATGCCGGTCACAGCGACCAGTCGATCAGTATCCAGCTGATTCTGCCGAGCACTGTGCAGAATACTGTGGATATAGTGAATAGAAATGGAGTGCAGCACGGGAGGCGCCATCAGCGATCCTTGCAGAAAAGCGGCATAAACATCCCTGTTCATGACTATAACCTTGACGCGAAAAAGATTCCGGTTCGGGGTTATATTCCGATTTTATCGGTTAGTCGTTACACGATGACGAATACCTGACCAATGGCCGCCATCCTCGCATCTTAAACAACAAAAAACAGTAACAATAACGATCATATACTATTTTTCTTCAGGCAACTTTAGCTGGTCAATTGCACCATCACCATAAGAGTGAACCTCTTCTGACAATAAAATTCGGTGACAACCCGGCTGGCACTGGCAGTTACGCGCACGCAGATAATCCGGGTGTTTGCTGAAAGCTTCCAGCGCATCCAGATCTTCCCAGTAATAGGTAATATTAATGCGCTGCTCACCCTCATCAGTGCGGGTTTCGGCACAGATAAAGCCCGGGGTATTGCGGGCGGCTTCATCAATCAGAGTATTGAGGTGGTCAAATTCATCGGTGTATTCGCCAGGTTTAAAAATAAATGCGGCACTATACATAATATCCAGCCTTTCACGTTTTATGGGATTTAGCTCAGCAACGGGTGCAGGTACTGCTGATACATCCCTGATGTGTGGGGCCGCTACTTTTATCGTGTCGGATCTATGTCCGCAGGTATGCTGGCCCTGATCTCCTGCCTGTTTAAATACACTGTGAAGTCCTATCACAGAGAGAAATCTGTACACACGTGCAGGCACACCCAGGTGTGCATACACAGATGATGCAGTCACGATATGTGCAGGGCGCTCGGTTGCCAGCCCTTTCACCATCGCTCTGATAGTTATAGCTGGTCTGATCAGACCAGTAAGTCGGCTAGCCGTCGATTACAGATCATTCGTTACGTAACCGCAACGATCATGCTTATAGAAGCCAAAAACGGCTCCATAGGAGCCGTTTATTGTGTAGCCAAAGCTTGGAATCACATGCCTTTAACAGCAAAAATCCCTGGCGCATTTCGCCAGTAACCATGGTAATCCATTCCGTAACCGAAGATATAACGGTCTTCGATTTCGATACCAACATAGTCCGCTTTCATCTCTGGACGCGCTTTGCGGTCGTGCATTTTGTCAACCAGTACAGCAATGCGTACATCACTGGCGCCCTGCTCTTTACAGAAATCAACAATCGCAGCCAGGGTATGGCCTTCATCCAGAATATCGTCAACAACCAGCACCGGGCGGTCTTTGAAGTCGATGAATGGGCGAACTTTCCACTCCAGCTCATGGCCTGAGGTGCTGTTACGGTAGCGGGTGGCGTGCATATAACCCGCTTCCAGCGGAAAATTCAGCTTGGTCAGCAGTTTGCCGCCAATGACCAGACCACCGTTCATGATGGAAAATACCACCGGGTTGGCATCGGCCCAGTCTTCCGTAATTTTTGCAGCCATAGCATTGATAGACTGCTCAACTTCCGCTTCGCTATGCAGCAGGTCAGCCTCGATGTAGACCTGCTTGATATGTTCCAGATCGGTTTTGGACATGGTTGTTGCCTGTTGTTATCTCTGCCCCATAAAGCCCTGCAACAGGCACTTTACGGAAAGGCATTTTGTTATCCCCCGGGTGCGGGGGTTTATAAGAAAACGCGCCAGATTATAGATATTACCGGTAGCTGGCAAGGCCTCAGGTTCTGAAAATATTACGCGCTTGATTCACGTCGCCTGTGCGGTACGAAACAATCGACAGGTGTACAATCCTGAGCATTGCGGGTCACTCAACAGACAACACAGGCCTGCATCTGCACATGGGCCAAGAGGCACTGACAGATCAAAGATGCGGAAAGATCAAAAGTGCAGAAGAATGGAAGGTACAGAAAGATCGAAAATACAAAGCGAGCGAAAATACAGAAAGCACCGCGATGGACATAACCGAACAACAGCCAGCCGGAGAACGATACAACAGATGCAGCAACTAGTTAAATTTACCTTTCAGCATGATTTCGCTGAAGATCGTATTCGCATGCTGGCACAGAGCGAAACAGACGAACGAATGGCGTTCTGGTTGACACGCCGCCTGACCGGCAGTCTGCTGGAGAGTTCCCGTAACTGGCTGACTCAAGCTTATGCCAATAGCCACAATGTACCGGTGCAGGCACAGGAACAGATGTACGATATGTACCATGACCATGCCCGTTCAGCCTACGAGCAACAGCAACTGCTACAGCCCGAGCAGGAAGTACAGGATGATACTGAGTATTCCCAACTGCTGACCCGCGTTGAAGTCAGGCTGCTGGGCGACGATGCACTGAAACTGGTGTTTTACCATGGTGACCAGACTCTGGCTGAGATGCCCTGCTCTGTCGGCCACTTCCACCAGTTTCTGCATATTCTGCAAAGCAAGGCACAATCGCTGGAATGGCAACTGTCTACTGCTGCCTATGAGGGCGGTTACGCACTACAGTAATGGTATGAGCGATGATAGCGCCCTGCCTGAGGCTCTGTTAGTATCACCGGTTTCTGATTAGATATATAAAAATCAGTTTTTATTCTTTAAGGTTATATTCTTGTAACCATTACTGGGGTGAAGATGATGCCGGTCGAGTTTCCAACTATTGAGGATTACATCGGTAATACGCCGCTGGTGCGCCTGCAACGACTGAGCGCAGGACAAGGCAATACTATTCTGTGCAAGCTGGAAGGGAATAACCCGGCAGGCTCAGTCAAAGACCGTCCAGCATTAAGCATGATCCAGCTTGCCGAGGCCCGTGGCGCAATCAAACCGGGGGATACTCTGATTGAAGCAACTTCGGGTAACACCGGCATTGCATTGGCGATGGCAGCGGCGATCAAAGGTTACCGAATGAAACTGATCATGCCTGACAATATGAGCCAGGAACGCAAAGCCTCCATGAGTGCTTATGGTGCAGAGCTGATTGAAGTCACCAAAGAGCAGGGTATGGAATACGCCCGTGACCTGGCCCACGAAATGCAGGCACAGGGCAGAGGTATTGTGCTGGACCAGTTTGCCAATGCCGATAACCCGGAAGCTCACTACCAGGGGACAGGGCCAGAAATATGGCGCCAGACTCAAGGGCAAGTGACGCACTTTGTCAGCTCTATGGGCACAACAGGTACAATAATGGGTACCTCTCGCTTCCTCAAAGAACAAAACCCTGACGTTGAAATTGTCGGCCTTCAGCCCAGTGAGGGTTCTGCAATTCCAGGGATTCGCCGTTGGCCTGAAGAGTACCTGCCAAAAATCTATGACGCTAGCCGGGTAGACCGGGTGATTGATATTGACCAGAAACTGGCAGAAGGCACCATGCGCGCATTGGCAGCTGAAGAAGGTATTTTCTGCGGTGTTTCTTCTGGCGGCGCTGTTGCCGGGGCATTGCAACTGGCACAACAGGTAGAAAACGCCGTTATCGTTTGCATTATCTGCGACCGGGGCGACCGCTATCTGTCGACAGGTGTGTTCACCAGCTAAAAGCACACGCCCGATAAACGCAACAACCGGATTAAAGCGGGAGGAAATATCCAGCCCGCTTTAATCTGTTATCATTTTTACAGGTTTTTTTATCTGGCTTTTTCTGACCACTTACACAGACCACCCTCACCCGCCCTTCCACCTCTTTTTTTCATACATTTTTATTCAGAAGTGATTTTCTATCTTTCAGGTTCAGCCGTTAAAATAGTCGTTTTATTCAGCGAGAAACGGGGCAAAATATGAAAGCACTGATTCAGCGAGTCAGCCAGGCGCAGGTTGTTGTAGACGGAGAAACAACCGGTGCCATTGATGGTGGTATTCTGTTGCTGTTGGGGGTAGAGCGTGACGATAGTGAAGCTGACGCCGATAAGCTGCTGAAAAAAGCGCTGAACTATCGGATATTTTCCGACGACGACGGCAAAATGAACCTGAACCTGCAACAGGTTGAAGGTGGCCTGCTGGTTGTTTCACAGTTCACACTGGTTGCTGACACCCGTAAAGGCAATCGCCCCGGCTTCTCTCGTGGTGCAACACCGGCAGAGGGAGAACGTCTGTATGAATATTTTGTTGCACAGGCCCGTATATCACATAGCACTGTAGAAACAGGGCGTTTTGGCGCAGATATGAAGGTCAGCCTGTTAAATGATGGCCCGGTAACGTTTATGCTGGAAAGCTGAAAGCCCTGGCAAACCAGGCACAAGGTATAAAGGCACCCTGGGACATAAGCAGCAGATATAAAAAAAGCCCGTACGGGCTTTTTTTATATCTTACGTGCATCAACGGGCCTTACGACTAAGTTCTGCACTGATCTTCCAGCCACTATCAAGCTTGCGGAAAGTTAACGTCTTGATAACCTTATCGCGATAGCTGTCGGCACGGTAGCGCTGGGTAAAGTTGACGTTAGCGTGGTCAGGCGCTTTCATCTGAATGCTGATACCACTGACATCAACCGAAATTGATTTTGGCCGGGTCAGACGCTGCTGACGCAGCTGCTTCCATCGCTTGTTGGATAGTCGGCTTGCTGGCCGGAAATCAGGCGTATAGAACGACAGGTATGCAGGTACATCCTGGGCACTCCAGGCCGCAGCCCAATCACTTACCTGTTGCTTAAGCACCTCGCGCGGGCTGATTTCAGGCTGAGCAACAGTCTCCTGTACGGGTGCTGGCGCTGGTATTGCGTTTGCAGAAGCCGATGCAACAGCAACAGGCGCTGTAGTAACAGTAGCAGCAGACGGTTGTGTCGTAGAGGTTTCAACGATGTTCTTTACAACGGTTTTTTCAACAGTGGCTTTAGCCGCAATCACCTGCTCAGCTACAACGTTTGTGGGAGTTACACTCGGCGTTGCCAACGTTTCGGTAGCTTTACTTTCTGCAGCCTCAACACCAGGTTGTGATGCCGTCACCGTAGCTGTATCAACAGCAGAAGGCGCAGCTACTACACGCTGCGCACCACGAATAATATCCGCCTGCACCTCTGCTTTTTCGGCAGCAGAGAGTGGTTCAGATGACGGGCTTCCTATACCCTGATTGCCATTGCCTTGATTGCTGGCCAGAATAAGACGTGCCGTCTGGCCTGTCGCCAGTGGATTAGCAACCAGTTGCTCACCGCTATGGCCTGCAAGAGTACGTGTCTGCTCAGGAATACGATCCAGCGATGTCAACACCGGAGCAGGTGCCTGACTGCCCAGGTTAAGCGCGCGATTATAAGCCTGAGACGCCAGCGTGGTATAAAGCGTGCGAAGATTGCTCTGTACACGGGCATAACTTGGATGAGTCTCAAACGCTCGCTGCAACGTACTGATAGCCCGGTTCAGGTCGCCCCGGTTGACATAAATTACCGCCAGATTATTTAACGGCTCAGGTAATTCCGGGTGCTTCTCAGACAACCGCTGGAATACCCTCTCAGCCTCATCTGTACGATTAAGCTGATTAAACAGCACACCTTCCATCAGCGCCAGGTCAGGATTATTCGGATACTGCTTGAGCAGCTGTTGTGTTAACGCCAGTGACTGCCCGTATTGTTCCTGCTGGTTGTACTGATTGATCTGTTCCAGCGCAGCAGTAACAGCAGACCCTTCAAGTCTGGCCTGAGCTGATTCCTGGCCCAGAGTAGCGACGGGCATACTCAGGGTAGTAGGCGCGGGTGAACTGACCAGTTTCTGGTCGGCGCTGGCCAAAGTGGCTTCACTGTTAAGACTACCGCATGCCGCTGTAATCATGGCAAAGCCTGAAACTACGGCGGTATGGAGTAATTTTCTGTTGTTCTGGATCATAATTGAGCTGGAACCGTTTACGAAAAGGACTGCTGATACTCAAGCCCGGTGATTATACCTGCTGCGCCAGACTGTACTAACAGGAAAATAAATAAAAATTATTACCTGCTTAACGATGCTTGATCAGCATCAATTTGCAAACTCTGCGGACTCGCTGGTAAAAAAGCCTGTTTTCGTGATTTCTTATGAAAAAATTATCTATTCAGGGGCGCAGGAATGATGGCCTGGTGATAGCTGGCTTGCAAGCCAAGAAGATAAATTAAGCCAGATAAAATAAGAATTTTACCTGGCATTATGTAAAACATACGTTTGATTAGATAGGCGAATGGCCTGCATTCATTTACAGGCCACCCGGTCAACTCTGAAGTATTAATAAAAAATTAACAGAGCGTTTATTCGCTTAACCCCTGTTCCAGCCGTTTTTTGTACAATGCCTCCAGTTTGTACATATCCTGCTGCAATTCAAAGAAGCCATGCCAGTGTGCATAATCTGGTGCTCCCATCATCGCACCATGACGCGCCCGACGCCCCTGATGATGCCACAGATGATAAAAAGTGATCTGAAACTCATCTGTCCATGGGTTGTCCCGCAACAACCCTTTGCTTTTCAGGTCATCCAGCATCTGTTTCGCGGGACGATAATATTCAACATTGTAAAGCTGAACTGCTTTATCCCCCTGCTGGAAAAAAGCATTGGTATGGCTGCTGCTATGGCAGGAACTGCACACCTGCTTCATTTTCTTGCGCCCCTGCTCGCCATCTCCCAGTAATGGGCTCATCACATCAGCAGAATTGCGCACTCTGGACTCTTTGGCCCACAGATTCCAGTACAACCGCTCGGTAATATTGTGTGTGGTACTCAATTCACCGATACCACTCATATGGCAAGTTGCACAGGTAGGTGCACGATAATCACCCGGTTCCCAGCCATCAGGTGGAGAGTCCCATTTCCAGTTATTACCATCGGCATTAAAAATATGGCCGTGCTTACTGTTGTTATAAACCTCAATATCCGGGTGATCAGGCCCCAGATGGCAGGACGCACAGGCTGCGGGTTTACGTGCCTCAGCAATGGAAAATTTGTGACGGGTATGACAGGCAGTACAGCTGCCTGTACTGCCATCCGGGTAGACATTACCCATACCGGCATTCGGCCAGGTAGTCGGGTCGGGCTTACCCTGCGCGTCCAGTTTTATTTTAGTACCGTGGCACTGCATACAGCCTGTTTCATCCGGTGCGTTACCCAGTTCAGGATTATTACGACCCTCGTGAACCTTCACCAGCGCGTGCAGGCTGTCTTTAGGAATGATCTGCCGATACGCACGGAAATGGCCACTTTCATTAAACTGCTTCTGCTCTTGTGCATGACATCGACCACATACTGCCGGTGATACCAGCGGTGTAATATAAATATTTTTCAACGCACCTTTATTATGCAGCTGTGCATCAGGCTGGCTTTTACTGGCCTGGTGGCAGTCATTACAACCCACCCCCACATGACTGTGACGGCTGTCTTTCCAATCAGCCACAATACCAGGCTGCACCTGCTGATGACAACTGATACAGGCTTTATCCTCAGCACTGAGGCCACGCTTGAAACTGATGGTTTTAATCTGGCTAAGATCCCCGCTGACTGGTGCATCTGCTGTGGCCAGAGCGGCCGTCGGCAGCAGAATACTCAACAGTGCGAGCGTCCTGATTGCATTGGCTGACATGGTACTTCCCTCATCGGTTAACGATCTGTTCCGGTTATGGTTACGACGAGTCCGGCACGTTACGCAACGTTAGCGCCAACGCCGATTACTGTGCACTATCTGTCAGCAGCTCTCGCAGACCGGGGTGGCCAACGTCGTGACAGTCAATACACTGCTTTTCAATGCGGCTCTGAAAATAAGGCTTATGGGCAACAAACTGACGGTTACTCAGCTGCGAGCCTTTCTCCAGATTGTTATGACATTTCAGACAACCAGAGTCATAGACATAGCGGTCGGCCTCATCCAGCCTGGCGACCCAATCGACATCTTCTGCCCCCAGCACATACTCTTTCCAGACATCCCAGGCACCATTGCGGGCTTTGTGATACAGGTAACTAACCTGACTGTCCTGTGGTAAATGACAATCGGTACAGAGCGCCTGTATACCCAGCACAGAACGTCCACCGTGGGTACTATGAAGAAAGGTCTGCTGCATCGGTTTCATGCTATGGCAGCTACCACAGAATGCAGCATCAGACGTGATATGAAGGGCCTTATCGACCCCCATCCAGCTGGCAGAGACCAGCAGACCAATAATGCTCAATACCAGGCCAGACCAGAAAACCTTCCCCATAACCGCCCCCATTCAGCAAACGCCCCAGACAACCAGAACGACGATTAATGCTGCTGTTACTTATGCTGCTGTTACTTATGCCGTTGTTACTTATGCCGTTGTTACTGCTATTGCTATTAAAAAAATAGCCCCACCACTACTTATATTCTATATTTTTAGTAATAAGCATTGACGCAGGTTAATATAAACAAGCGTTTAACAGGCAATAAAAAGCCCGGCACAATGGCCGGGCTCAGGGACTGATAATCAGTCGTAATTAATACACCTCACATAAGCGCAGTACAGACTGCATTACAGCGCTTCAATTTTGGCGTACTGCTCTTTCAGCTTATCGAAAGCGGACTTCGCTTCGTCCAGTTTCTCACGCTCTTTGGCAATAACCGCTTCCGGTGCGTTGGATACAAACTTCTCATTGCTCAGCTTGCCTTCAAAGCGGCCAATCTCTTTCTGCAATTTGTCCAGTGACTTCTGCAAACGGCCCAGCTCTGCGTCTTTGTCGATCAGCCCCGCCATCGGTACCAGCACTTCCATCTCGCCCACCAGCTGAGTCGCAGACATTGGTGCTTCGTCACCCGGGTTCAGCCAGGTAATGCTGGACACAGAGGCCAGTTTGCACAGGAAGGCTTCGTTCGCTTCCAGACGGGCTTTATCGTCAGCACTACCGTTATTGAACAGAATATCCAGATCTTTCGCGGGTGATATACCCATTTCACCACGAATATTACGAATACCGGTGATCACACCTTTCAGCCATTCAATATCAGCCGCTGCGGCTTCGTCCTGCTTGTCAGTGGCTGGCACCGGGTATGGTTGCAACATGATGCTTTCGCCTTCAACACCGGCCACACCTTTAATCGACTGCCAGATCTCTTCAGTGATGTACGGCATAATCGGGTGTGCCAGACGCAGTACCGCTTCCAGTACACGTACCAGGGTACGACGGGTGCCACGTTTGGCTTCAGCCGAAGCATTGTCATCCCACAGTACCGGCTTGGACAGCTCCAGATACCAGCTGCAGTACTCGTTCCAGATGAAGTCGTACAGCGTCTGAGATGCCATATCGAAACGGTACTCGTCAAAGTGTTTAACCACTTCAGCTTCGACACGCTGCAACTCACCGATAATCCAGCGATCTGCCAGAGACAGCTCGACTTCACCACCGCTCTGACCACAGTCTTCGCCGTCCGTGTTCATCTGCACATAACGCGCGGCATTCCAGATCTTGTTACAGAAGTTACGGTAACCTTCCAGACGCTTCATATCCCAGTTGATATCACGGCCAGTCGAAGCCAGTGCCGCCAGCGTGAAACGCAGGGCGTCTGTACCGTGTGCAGCAATACCTTCCGGGAATTCCTTCTGGGTACGCTTGCCAATTTTCTCCGCCAGCTGCGGCTGCATCATATTGCCGGTACGTTTTTCCAGCAGGGCGTCCAGTTCGATACCATCAATCATATCCAGTGGGTCCAGTACGTTACCCTTGGATTTGGACATCTTGTCGCCGTTCTCGTCACGGATCAGCCCCGTCACGTACACCGTCTTGAACGGCACCTGCGGTGTGCCGTCTTCGTTCTTGATCAGGTGCATGGTCATCATCATCATGCGGGCAACCCAGAAGAAGATGATGTCAAAACCGGTTACCAGAACGTCGGTCGGGTGGAACGTCTGCAGACGCTCAGTATTTTCTGGCCAGCCCAGGGTGCCGAATGTCCACAGGCCAGAGCTGAACCAGGTATCCAGTACATCGTTGTCCTGCTGCAATTCAATGTCAGCGGCCAGGTTGTATTTCTCACGCGCGGCATCCGCACTGCCTGCAACGTAGACGTTACCGTCGTTGTCGTAGAAAGCCGGAATACGGTGACCCCACCACAGCTGACGGGAGATACACCAGTCCTGAATGTCACGCATCCAGGCGAAGAACATGTTTTCATACTGTTTTGGTACGAATTTGATGTCTCCGTTCTCAACCGCTTCAACGGCAGGTTTGGCCAGGGTTTTGGCATCTGCAAACCACTGGTCAGTCAACATCGGCTCAATGACCACACCACCACGGTCACCGTATGGCACAGTCATATCGTTTTCTTCGATCTTGACCAGCAAACCTGCTTCTTCGAAATCTGCGACGATTTCACGACGGGCTGCAAAGCGTTCCATGCCTCGGTATTTCTCTGGCAGGGTAACGTCGATTTCACTGTTCGGTGTGCCGTCGGTATTGAACGCTTCTGCTTCATCGCGAATATCGGCGTTGAAGGTCAGCACGTTGATCATCGGCAGGTTACAACGCTTGCCCACTTCGTTATCGTTGAAGTCGTGTGCCGGGGTGATTTTCACACAGCCCGTACCTTTCTCCATATCGGCGTGTTCGTCGGCCACAATCGGGATACGACGGCCCACCAGTGGCAGCTCGATAAACTTGCCGATCAGGCTCTGGTAGCGCTCATCATCCGGATTAACCGCCACGCCGGTATCACCCAGCATGGTTTCCGGACGGGTTGTACCGACAACAATGTGGTCTGCACCGGCATCGGTTTTAACGCCATCGGCCAGCGGGTAACGCAAGTACCACATCTTGCCTTTGACCTCTTTGCTCTCAACTTCCAGATCAGAAATGGCGGTGTGCAGTTTCGGGTCCCAGTTCACCAGGCGCTTGCCACGGTAGATCAGGCCTTCATCGTACAGGCGAATAAACACTTCCTGCACCGCTTTGTAGAAACCGTCGTCCATGGTGAAACGTTCGGTGTTCCAGTCCACGGAATTACCCAGGCGACGCATCTGACGGGTGATAGTGCCGCCGGACTCTTCCTTCCACTCCCAGATCTTGTCGATAAAGGCATCACGGCCCAGATCGTGACGGGTTTTCTGCTCTTCAGCGGCCAGCTTGCGCTCAACAACCATCTGCGTGGCGATACCGGCGTGGTCAGTACCTACCTGCCACAGGGTGTTTTTGCCCTGCATGCGTTTGTAGCGGGTCAGCGCATCCATGATGGTGTGCTGGAAGGCGTGGCCCATGTGCAGACTGCCGGTGACGTTCGGCAGCGGAATCATGATGCTGTAGGAATCGCCTTCGCCAGACGGGGCGAAGTAGTTGTTGTCTTCCCAGGTTTTGTACCAGGACTTCTCTATTTCGTGCGGCTGATAAGTCGTTTCCATTGTGCTCTGATTCTTTAATTACGTGGGGCCGTGCCGCAGTGCGACACGACACTAAAGATATTGAATTGCAAAATTATATCTGTTCACAGGGTAGATGGGCAGGGGGCGCTCAAGGCAGATCAGCACATAAAAAAACCGCAGCCTCCTGGCTGCGGTTTTCAGAGTCCACCCTTCTCAGAGAGAAGGGTCGCGGGAAGTTTATGGACGGTCGTCCTCTTCCTGTTCTTCTTTCTCCGGTGGCATCAGGTCTTCCTTGCAGACCCCCATGGCGATCAGCACGTTAGCAGCCACGTATATGGAGGAATAAGTACCTATCAGTACACCCACCAGCAGCGCCACCGCGAAACCATGGATCATCTCACCGCCGAACACCGCCAGCGCCAACAGCACCAGCAAGGTGGTCAAAGAGGTGACCAGGGTACGGCCCAGAGTCTGACTCAACGATGTGTTCATCACCTCAATCGGAGTGCCTTTGCGCAGTTTGCGGAAGTTCTCACGAATGCGGTCTGAAACAACGATGGTGTCGTTCAGGGAGTAACCGATCACCGCCAGCACCGCCGCCAGTACCGTCAGATCAAACTCGATACCCAGCAACGAAAAGAAGCCCAGCACAATCAGTACATCATGGGCCAATGCCGCAACAGCGCCGACCGAGAACTTCATCTGGAAGCGGAACGCCACATATACCATGATCATGAACAGCGCCAGCAGCATGCCAAGGCCGCCCTGCTCACGCAGTTCTTCACCCACCTGCGCACCGACAAACTCGTTACGGCGCAAGGTCAGTTCTTCACCGTTATCCTGCTGCAATGCGGCAACCACTTTATCACCCAGTTTCGGGTCATGGTCGCGACCCAGCCGGATCAGAATATCGGTAGGCGAGCCGAAGGTCTGCACCACCGCATCATCGTACCCAGCCGCTTCCAGCTGGGTACGAATCTGGTTCAGGTCCGCCGGTTGTTCATAGCCCACTTCCACCAGCGAGCCGCCAGTAAAGTCCAGCCCCAGCTTGAGGCCATTAAACGCCAACGAGCCTATCGACAATACCAGCAGGAAGGCTGAAAACATGGCCGCAATTTTACGCGGCCCCATAAAGTTATAGATTTTCACCTGTGACATCTTTGCCTCCTCAGATCGCCAGTTTCTGGATGCTGCGACCACCGTAGGCGAGATTCACCAGCATACGGGTCACCACGATTGCAGTGAACATGGAGGTCACGATGCCAACAGACAGGGTAATGGCAAAGCCTTTAACCGGGCCTGTACCCATAGCAAACAGAATCACTGCTGCCAGCAGGGTGGTGATATTGGCATCAAAGATAGTGGTAAAGGCGCGGTCAAAACCGGCATGAATTGCCGACTGTGGCGGCAGGCCGTTTTTAAGCTCTTCCTTTATACGGGCAAATATCAGCACGTTGGCATCCACCGCCATACCCACTGTCAGTACAATACCGGCGATACCTGGCAGGGTCAGCGTCGCCGACAGCATCGACATCACCGCCACCAGCAGTACCAGGTTCAGCGTCAGCGCCACATTGGCCAGCAAGCCAAATACGCGGTAGTAAACAGCCATGAAGATCAGCACCAGTGCGAAACCGATCTGTACAGAAGTTACACCCAGTTCAATATTCTGCGCCCCCAGACTTGGGCCAACGGTACGTTCTTCAACGAAGTAGATTGGCGCCGCCAGCGCACCGGCACGCAGCAACAGCGCCAGCTCGGAGGACTCACCCGCACCATCCAGCCCGGTAATACGGAACTGACTGCCCAGGACGGTCTGAATAGTCGCCAGCGAGATGATGTTTTTCTCAACATAGGGTACACGCTGTTCAACCTGCTCACCGTTGACGGTTTTGGTCACAGTACGGCTCTTGTGCTCAACAAACAGCACCGCCATACGGCGCTTGACCGCATTACGGGTGGTACGGGCCATCAGCTCACCGCCCTGCGCATCCAGGGTGATAGATACCTGAGGCTGACCGTTCTCATCAAAGGTTGCCGCTGCATTAGAGACGTTATCGCCCTTGATGATGATGTCTTTTTCCAGAATGGCAGTACGGCCCGGATTAGCACGGAAGCTGTATTTCTCAGTCCGGGCTGAAGAGGCACTTGGCGATGCTTCCAGACGGAATTCCAGCGTTGCCGTTTTACCAATGATACGTTTCGCGGCGGCGGTATCCTGAATACCTGGCAGCTGTACCACAATACGGTTACGACCTTGACGCTGTACCAGCGGTTCTGCTACACCCAGTTCGTTAACACGGTTACGCAATGTGGTCAGGTTCTGCTTGATGGCGTAATCCTCAATCTCACGGATGGTCGCCTCAGTCAGATTAACGATAACGTAGTACGCATTGCTGGCGTCTTCATCGGTCACCAGAAACTGCGGGTAATCTTTACGCAGCACACTCAGCGCTTTGTCACGGGTTTCCGCTTTCGGGAATTTCACCGCCAGCGAACCATCCGGACGGTGTTCAACCGTGCGGTAACGCAGACGGTCTTCACGCAGACGGGACTTTATCTCAGACGCGTAGTTTTCCAGCTTGGCACCCACCGCCTGCGGCAGATCAACTTCCAGCAGGAAGTGTACGCCGCCGCGCAGGTCCAGACCCAGTTTCATCGGCCCGGCACCAATGCTGGTCATCCAGTCCGGGGTGGTGGCCGCCAGGTTCAGCGCAACCACATAGTTATCTCCCAGCAACCGGGTGATCAACGGTTTAGCGCGCAGCTGATCTTCACCGTTTTCAAAACGGATCAGGCCACTGGTCTTGTTCAGTTCAAGTTCTTTTACCTTGATACCGTTACGCTCCAGTAGCGCACGGGTGCGGTCCAGCATTGGCTGGTCCACCTCATAGGCGGCCCGGCTGCCAGACAGCTGAATCGCATAATCATCCGGGTAAAGGTTGGGGGCTGCGTACAGTGCGCCAAGCAGCAGCACAAATACGATCAGCAGGTTTTTCCACAACGGGTATCGGTTGAGCATGGGCTCCCATCCCTGTCAGGCCACGTCTGAAACGGGCAGAAATCGGGCCTGGGTTAGAGTGAAGATAGAGAAACGCCACCGCGGTTGCGATGGCGTTGACAGTGATCAGATGTTCTTGATCGTGCCTTTAGGCAGGGCTGCACCAACGTGCAGTTTCTGGAATTTCAGCTCAGTACCTTCGCTGACTTCCAGTACAACGTAGTCATCATCCAGACGTACGATCTTGCCGATGATGCCGCTGCTGGTTACCACTTCATCACCTTTGGCCAGACCTGCAATCAGGTTTTTGTGCTCTTTGGCACGTTTGGCCTGTGGACGCCACATGAAGAAGTAGAAGATCAGACCGAAGCCGACCAGAAACAGCAGGTTAAATACTTCCGGGTTGGCGGCACCAGCGGCTGCGCCTTCTGCGTAAGCAGGGGAGATGAAAAAGCTCATTCAGCTTTACTCCTGATAGCTATATAAGAATCGTTACGGATGAAATCTGTTGTCAGGCAGGTTGCGCTGAAGCGGCCTGCTCAGGCAGCGGCGGCGTTTTCATACCGCGCTGACGGTAGAATTCGTCTACAAAGTCGCTCAATTTACCCTGTTCAATCGCCTCGCGCAAACCAGCCATAAGGGTCTGATAATAGTGCAGGTTATGAATGGTATTGAGCGTTGAACCAAGGATTTCGTTACACTTGTCCAGATGGTGCAAATAAGCACGGCTGAAGTTTTTACAGGTGTAACAGTCACACTGATCATCGACTGGCGCAGTACTGATTTTATTCGCCGCATTGCGAATCTTGACAATACCGGTGTGGGTAAACAGATAGCCATTACGGGCGTTACGGCTTGGCATCACACAGTCAAACATATCAACGCCGCGACGCACGCCTTCTACCAGATCTTCCGGTCGACCCACACCCATCAGGTAGCGCGGCTTGTCTTCCGGCATCTGCCAGGCCAGATGGTCCAGCACTTTCATCATCTCGTCTTTCGGCTCACCCACTGACAGGCCGCCAATGGCATAGCCATCAAAACCGATGTCGGTCAGCCCTTTGAGTGACTCGTCACGCAGGTGGTCATACATACCGCCCTGGATGATGCCGAACAACGCCGACGGGCTGTCGCCGTGGGCTGTTTTGGAGCGTTCTGCCCAGCGCAGAGACATGCGCATGGAGTCCGCTGCTTCCTTCTCAGTGGCCGGGTACGGCGTACACTCATCGAAGATCATCACAATATCGGAACCCAGCTTACGCTGTACTTCCATGGAGCGTTCCGGGGTCAGCTCAACTTTGGAGCCATCTACCGGTGACTGAAAAGTCACACCGTGCTCGGTGATCTTGCGCATCTTGCCCAGGCTGAACACCTGGAAACCACCGGAATCGGTCAGAATCGGCTTATCCCACTGCATGAAATCATGCAGATCACCGTGCTGCTCAATAATGTCCGTGCCCGGACGCAGCATCAGATGGAAAGTATTGCCCAGGATAATATGCGCGCCAATCTCTTCAATATCACGCGGCAACATACCTTTTACCGTGCCGTAGGTACCCACTGGCATAAAAGCCGGGGTTTCAACAGTGCCACGGGGGAATTTCAGACGGGCACGACGGGCTTTACCCTCAGTTGCCACCGTCTCAAACTGCATAAAACATTCTCTAGTCATAAAGGCTCTGGACTCACCGGGTCTCTGAACACCCGCCATTGCGGGATATAAACATCGCATCACCGTAACTGTAGAAACGGTAACGCTGGCTGACTGCTTCTTTATAGGCCTGCATGGTGTGATCAAACCCGGCAAAAGCACTGACCAACATGATCAGGGTTGATTCTGGCAGGTGAAAGTTAGTGATCATGCAATCCACACTACGGAATTCGTAGCCTGGAAAGATAAAGATGTCACTTTCACCTGAAAAGGGTGCAATCTCACCGCCACGGCTGGCACTTTCCAGACTGCGCACACTGGTGGTACCAACAGCAATCACCCGATTACCCCGCGCACGGGTCGCTTTGACCGCATCAACCACCGCCGCAGACACGTCGATATACTCGCTGTGCATAATGTGGTCTTCTACTTTCTCCACCTTCATCGGCTGGAAAGTACCGGCGCCCACATGCAGCGTCACAAAGGCGGTTTCTACGCCCTTTGCTTTCAGCGCTGCCAGCAGTGCATCATCAAAGTGCAGGCCCGCCGTCGGTGCCGCCACAGCACCCGGATTACGGTTGTACACCGTCTGGTAACGCTCGCGGTCAGACAGCTCATCTTCACGGTCCATATAAGGCGGCAACGGCATATGGCCGTACTGCTCCAGCGCGTCCAGCAATGAACCGTCCTGATTGAAACGCAGCTCAAACAGGTTTTCATGGCGGCCGGTTACATCCGCTTCCAGCCCACCTTCAAGGATGATTTTTGTGCCCGGTTTCGGCGAGCGGCTACAACGCACATGGGCCAACACATTACGTTCATCAACAATGCGCTCAATCAGCACTTCCAGCTTGCCACCGCTTTCTTTCTGACCAAACAATCGCGCCGGTATCACACGGGTGTCATTAAACACCACCAGGTCACCTGGTTCGATCAGTTCCAGCACATCGCTGAAAATACGGTGCGTCAACGCGCCTGAAGGGCCATCCAGACACAGCAAACGGCTGCTTGAGCGCTGCTCCAGCGGATAACGGGCGATCAGCTCGTCCGGAAGCTCGAAATGAAAATCTTTAACCTGCATCGGCATACTCTTTAATCAGATTCAGTTTCACCAGACCCGGTTGTATCGGGCCCAGTTGAATCAGATTGATCAATCCTGGCTGACAGGCACTGAATATACCGCAGCAGACATACCAGAGCGGGCATATCAGAACCAACAAACCAGACAGGATACGCGAACAAAGCGGCGCAGTTTAACGCACTTTGGCCCGGCTTTGGACAGCAAAGCAGACAAAGCCCCTATAAACCTGCTTCGAAAGGCAGCAGAAAAACAGTTACAGAATTGTAATGCGCACCGCTACCTGAACAACCAACTGTTATCTGCCCTTTGACTTACGTCGGGTTGCTATATAATCCCCACTTTGCATTCGTAATCATTTTGCGAATAAATCCTGTTCCCAGCAAGCCGCCACAACAAGGCAGCAAGATGAGGTAGAAAGCATGACACGAGGTCGAGTGACGTCTTTTGATGTCGCGAAAGAGGCTGGTGTTTCTCAGTCAGCGGTATCACGGGCCTTTAATTCCGGCACCAGTATTTCTGAGAAGACGCGACTGCGGGTCGAAGCTGCGGCGGAAAAACTGGGCTATCGACCCAATGCGATGGCACGTACTCTGATCAGCCGTCGGTCCAATATGATCGGCCTGGTGATGGCCGATATTGTCAACCCGTTTTACCCGGCGGTACTGGACACTTTTATGCGCAGCTTTCAGCAACTTGGTCACCGCGTTATGCTGTTCATGGTGGCACGAGACCAGCAGGTCAGCGATGTATTGCCGCAACTGCTGGAATACCAGGTTGATGGCGTCGTCATCACCTCGGCCACGTTATCACCGGAAATGGTCGAACATTGCCAGCGTCTGCAAACCCCGGTAACACTGTTCAATCGTTATGTTGAAGGCATCCAGGCTGACTCTATCTGCTGTGACAATATTGGTGCCTCACGCGCCATTGCCGACCTGCTGCTGGATGCAGGCCACCGGCAGCTGGCTTTTATCGCCGGGGTCAGAAATACCTCTACCAGCCAGGACCGCGAACAGGGATTCTTTTCTCGCATCCATGAACGCCGCGCAACCGCACCGCTAAAAGCGGAAGGTCATTATCAGTACCAGGGGGGTTACGAGGCAGCACTGGCACTGTTTGCAGGCGAGACAAAACCCGACGCCATTTTCTGTGCTAACGACCTGATGGCACTGGGGGCCATTGATGCCATTCGCAACCAGCTTAAGCTCAATATCCCGGAACAGGTGTCAGTAATCGGCTTTGACGACATCAAAGAAGCATCCTGGAAGAATTACCAGCTGACAACCTACCGGCCACGGGTAGAAAAGATGGTAAACACCGCCGTAGAAAATATGCTGGAACGCATCAGCAACCCCGAACGCCCCGCCCTGCAACTGATTGAAGCCGGTGAAATTGTCATACGACAGACTGCTCGATTGCCTGAAACTATCTACCAGCCCATCGTTGACGAACGCTAAACCGGTTCAGTACGCCTCGCACTCTTTTCTGCGCCATCTACACATCAACCCACCTGCTATGCTGATAACAACCTGGCTGATAACAACCTGCCAACGGTCATCCACCCCAGGGTGACCGAGGTCAATTTAATTTGACAACAAAAAGGCAATTCAATATAAAGTGAATACGTATGCAGCACCTCAGAAGGAGCCCCTCCCCAATGAACCCGCTGCAACTGTTGCTACTCACATCAATAAAAATATGTCTCCCTCAGCAGCCTGATACTTCGGCTTACCATTGAGGCCAGGGAGCACCAAAAGGAGTAACTAATGGCGAGTATTTCTCTGAAGAACGTGACGATGCAGTGGGGAGATTTCGTTGCAGTCAACAACATGAATCTGGAGATTCATGACAAGGAGTTTCTGGTATTCCTTGGCCCTTCTGGCTGTGGCAAAACCACGACCATGCGCATGGTCGCAGGCCTTGAAGACCCAACCGAAGGCCGTGTTTTTATTGGCGACCGCGACGTCACCGATCTTGAGCCTAAAGACCGCGATGTTGCTATGGTGTTCCAGAGTTATGCTCTATACCCACAGATGACAGTGCAGGAAAACATTGAATTCCCGCTGATGATTGCCAAGGTGCCAAAAGAGGAACGTGAACAACGCGCCATAAAAGCCGCCGAAATGGTTGAACTGGGTGACCTGCTGCACCGCCGTCCGAAAGAGCTTTCCGGCGGCCAGCGTCAGCGTGTCGCACTGGCGCGTGCTGTCGTGCGTGAACCTGCCGTCTTCCTGATGGACGAACCCCTGTCCAACCTGGACGCCAAACTGCGTGTGTCCATGCGCCACCAGCTCAAGCATCTGCAACATGAACTGGCCACCACCACCATTTACGTAACCCATGACCAGATTGAAGCGATGACCCTGGCCACCCGTGTTGCGGTAATCAACAAAGGGGTTATTCAGCAGCTGGACACCCCGGAGGTTATCTATAACGACCCGGCTAACCTGTACGTGGCTACATTTATCGGCTCTCCCGCTATGAATATCGTGCGCGGCAGCCTGGATAATGGCTCGTTCAGCGCGCCAGGCATCCGCGTTGATGGCGTCGTAGCGGCATCAGACCCGGACGTGTACCTGGGCGTTCGCCCGGATGATCTGGAAGTTGTCGCCGCAGGTGAGGGACAGATTAACGCACCGCTGTACTCACTGGAACTGATCGGTGAATCCACACTGGTCACAGTAAAGGTAGGTGATGACCTGGTGACATCGCGCGCAGATCGTCACTTCCGTGCCGAAATTGACACACCGGTTGGTATCCGCATCCATCCGGACAAGGTTTACCTGTTTGATGCTGAAACCGAGGAGCGCATCCGGGCCTGATTACTGCCCATTCTGTCCCCTTTTGCGTTGGCCCCGCCCGGTAGCGGAGAAATCTGGCTTTACTCACTACCGGCTTGCCGTTTACCTCCCTTTGGGTCGTACTGCAGCTGATTACCTTACGGCTGAGGTACGGCCTGTTTTTATCTGCGGTTCGCCATAACGGGGCCAACTTTTTTACTTTATATGCAGACAGTAGCTCCCCACCTCACCCTCTGACATCCCGAGCCCCCCCCCTGTGTAACCAGAAACACCATGTACTTTTGCCCCGACAGGGGCAGACACCACAGTGCAAAACACCATACGTACAGACCGAAAAATAAATTATCCGGGAGATTAAAATGTTCCATGTACATGACCCCGCGTTCCACGAAGCCATTGACGCCACAGCAACACTGGAAAAAATTGCCGGCGATTTTGGCTTTACCGAAGGCCCCATATGGCACCCCGACGAAGACTGGCTGCTGTTTTCTGATATCGCCAATAGCCGCCAGTACAAATGGCGCGAGGATGAACCTTTGCAGCTGTTTCGCGCCCCCTCTAACCAGGCCAATGGCAATGCCTTTGACACCGAAGGCAGGGTAATCAGCTGCGAACATGCCTCCTCACAACTGGTACGTCATCAGCACGATGGCAAGCTGGTCAACCCGATTGCAACTCACTATCACGGGTTTGAATTGAACAGCCCCAACGATGTGGTTGTCGACTCAAAAGGCCGCATCTGGTTTACCGACCCATCGTTTGGCCGCTTGCGTCCAGACCTTGGCATTATCCGGGACCAGGAACTGGCCTGGCAGGGGGTTTTCCGGCTCGACCCGGACGGCACCTTAACACTGGTTGCCAAAGACTTTCAGCAACCCAACGGCCTGTGCTTCTCGAATGATGAACAAACATTGTTTGTAAATGACACCCATGCTGCAACCATTCGCGCGTTTAGTGTGCATGAAGATGGCAGCCTGCACGGCGGTGAAGTCTGGGCAACAGTAACAGGGGAAGGCCCGGGTGTTGCAGATGGCATGAAAACTGATTTGCAGAACCGCATTTACTGCAATGGGCCTGGAGGCGTCCACCTGTTCGCCAGCGATGGCCAACACCTTGGAGTGATTCGTACACCGGAGAAATCAACCAACTTCTGCTTTGGCGGGCCTGACCGTTCAATGCTGTTTATTACGGCTTCTACATCGGTATACCGTATCCAGACACGTACCTCGGGTGCCAGAATGATTCCAGCAAGCTGAACCGGTAAACCAGACCGAGCCTGCAACCTGCAACCTGCAACCATTGTTATCAGAGTGCTGAACGCAATACGCCCGGCGAAAGCCGGGCGTATCGGGAGAATCAATACCTGAGCGAGCGAGTGCAGCAATTACTCGCCGTTCTGTACCGGCATAGCAGCGCTGTCGTTTTTCTCCCAACCGTGACCATTGAACGCATCAACACCCAGCTGCTGCATCACGTACGGGAAATCAACCATAACCCAGTTATCAACAATCTTACCGTCTTCTACTTTCCAGAAGTCCATGTAGCGAATCTCTACACGCTTGCCGGTTGGCTCAATACCCATAAATGGGCCGCTGTGTACCGCTTCCTGACGACCAAACGCAGCGCACCACTCACCCTGGGTAATACGCGCTTCATCAATACACACTTTATCGGAAAACGCCGCCTGGAATGGACGCTGCCAGTTTTCCTGGAACTCCTTCAGACCCTGCTTGAAGCCACAACCTGCGTTACCCATCCAGCGGAAACTTTCACTGAAAAAGCGACCCATATTATCGATGTCATGATCATTCAGACCATCAACCATCGCGTCGATCGTGTTCAGGGTGTCTTCGGTTTTGCTCAGATCGTTATCTGCCGTCAGATAGGCTTGAGTAGGACGTGAACCTTTCATAGTCGTCGCTCCTGGAGCTGGGCTGATGGCGTCATCAGCGAGGTTATCTGGTGTCTGTGCAGGAACGCTATCGACGCCCCCAGAAGCACAGACCCTGTTATTTTTAAGCAGCGCGATGTAACAAGATCGTATGCAGCCCGGTCATCTTGCAGCAGCTTTCCTGGCAACAACTTCTTTGCCACAGCTTTCCCGGCAACAGCTTACTTTGCAGCAACGCCGCGCTGATCAAACGATCATATAAAAAGCCCTGCTGCTGGCAGATGTCTGAATGGGGCGAATTTATGTACTTTTGCACCGCCGCAACATATTTAGTTCAGCGTCAGAACTTACCTGCCAGCAATGAATATCCATAAATAAATACACAGGTTGAAGCCTTTTGCGACCAGCCGTATTAACGAAACAGACCCGCCTTGATCTTCTCCCTGTAACTGCGCGGTGATTCACCGGTCGCTTTTTTAAACCAGCGACTGAAATGAAACTGATCACAGAACGAAAGTGACTCAGCAATGCTCGCAATGGGCTGCTCACTGTTTGCCAGCAGTGACATCGCCCGCGTCAGCCGCTTCTGCGCCAGATACTGTCGAGGCGACAGCCCCATAATCGTCTTGAACAGAGCCGTAAAACGGTTACGCGACATGGAACAGCGACTGGCCAGCGCCTCAACACGTAACGGCTGGTCAAGATGCTCATCAATGCAGGTCAGAGCATTCTGAATACGCCCAATCGACTGCAACGGGCGTTCTCGCTCAGGTAAAGAACGGGACACCAGCAACAACTGATACAGCAGTTCGTATGCACAGGCCTGCTGCTGCGCCAGCCGCTGCAAACCTGCCGAAGTATTGTCTTGTAGCAGACAGGTCAATGCCTGAATTGCACTGCGCAAAGGCCCGACCTGCTCCACACCAACCACCGACGGCACCTCAAACAGTGACAAAAGATCAATGCTCTGAAACAGGCGGTAGTTGATATGCAGGCCATCACAGACCGTTGGCCCTGTGCTCAGCAGACGATGCCGAATGCCAGCCGGAATCAGCAGCAGTTCACCTTCAACCACCGTCACAGGTAGCACCGTCACACCTGCGTCGTCAGTTTCTGCATGCCCTGCCTCCGGGTTTTGAAAGAAATCAGTCTCGCCCGCGTGGGTATACAACAGCACCCAATACGGCAGAATGCGCCAGCCGGTATCCAGCTGCTCATCACGCTGCTCAAAACAGGACCAGTAAATACTGTAGTCCATCGACTGCTGTAGCTGTTCTTCAAGACGTGAAGACAGTGGCATAACATCTGACTCCCTACAGGACAGGTGGAAAATATGAACCAGCGGCAATGCCCAGCCAGCCGCCAGCACTGAGGGTTGACATAACACCTGCCCTGAAAAAAACGCCACAGACAGACGGGCCTGGGCGCCTGTTCATATAACAGACCTGTTCATATAACAGATTATTGGCGAAATGTAGCTCAGTCCTGCTGACCCTGTGTCTGCTGTTCAAAAGCCCCCATCAGGCTGGCAGCCCCCTGCAACATAAAGCTGTGATCTGAGGCCAGCAGGAACAGACTGGCCCCTCTCTGCTGCCAGTACCCAACATCGGCAACCCGTGGCAGAAACATTCCCACCGGCTTGCCCGCCGCCTTCGCTACAGCACAAACCTTTTCCACCGCCTCAACCACCACCGGGTCATCAGGCGTTTCCGCGCCCAGCGCAACAGTCAGATCAATACGGCCCACAAACAGACAGTCCACCCCCTCTACTGCTGCAATCTCTTCAATGGCATCAACCGCTTCAACATCTTCAATCTGAGCAATCACCGCCGTCTGCTGATTACTGGTTTCCTTATGCTGTGACATCGGTCGGGTAGTGTAACCGGCTGCACGGCTGGAACCGGCATAGCCGCGACCACCACGGCCATAACGCGCAGCCTGTGCCGCAGCCTGGGCTTCAGCCGCTGAACAGATATGTGGCAGTACAACCCCTGTCGCACCACAGTCCAGCGCATTGAGAATCTCTGCCGGTGTAGCGCTGGGCACCCGCACCAGCGACGGTGTATCCGCAGCACGCAGGGCAAAGATGCAGCTGTCCAGTTCCATACGCCCAAACGGCGCATGCTCTGCATCCAGACAGACTGCATCCAGCGCGGTATGGCCCAGCACTTCACAGACAATGCTGGAGGGGGTTTTCAGGAAAGTACCCATCATCGGTTCATGGTTCAGCAGGCGCTGGCGAAAAGTTGTTGTCATTGTTGGCTCCGTAGCTGCAATGAATGTCAGGAGATTTAAGTATTTCGTATGCAATACAAAAAATCATAGCCCACTACAAAGAGTTTCAGGGTGATGCCTTTGCCAGGCAGACTGAATTTTTAGTAAATCTGGTACTATTTTTTGTCGCATTCAGGTAGATGCCGACGCATTTAAGCGGATGCGGCTTACAGTTACCATCATGAAGCATAGCGAATTTGAATTATTGCATACGAAGTCATTTAGTGGCAGTCTAGCCTTTCATGATGCGATAAAAGCTCGTTTATAACGCTGAGCGAGTGAGTAGATGCTATACAACTGCTGGAAGCTTCAATCTTTGCCAGCCTGCAAGACTGCTCTGATTGACCCAGGCTCCCGGCCCAAAATGATAAAAACAATGGAGTAAGCAATGAGCATTCTGAAAAAAGCTGTTATGGGTAGTACCCTGATGCTGGTTCCGGCCTTTGCGTCGGCTGCCTGCATGGTAAAGGGCACGGGTGAGGTCAATGTCATTTCTAACAGCTTCCCAAGCGCCGAGGTAGCTGCTAACGCCGCTAAAGCCTGTGAAGGCAACGGCCTGACCATCAAATGGAAACTGACACGCGAAAGTGAAACCGAAATCCCCCAGGCACTGAGCGCCTCCGTCACCCCGTATGAACTGACTATGGTGACCAACGAAAGCGCCACGCAGCTACAGGCAGCAGGCAAACTGCAAGCAATGAATGATCTGGTCGAAAAGTATCGCGAGCAGTATCAGATTGACGACAGTATGCTGATTCGTTTTGGTAACGACATCATGGCAATCGCCTTTCAGGTGAATGCTCAGAACCTGTTCTTCCGCAAAGACCTGCTGGAAAAATACGGCCTGGAAACCCCTGAAACCTACGAAGACGTACTGGCAGCCGCCAAAGTACTGAAGCAGGAAGAATCAATTGAATTCCCGCTGGCAGGTACGTACAAATCTGGCTGGAACCTCGCTCAGGAGTTCGTCAACCTCTATCTGGCTGCTGGCGGCGAGTTCTTCAAACCGGGCTCGGTTGAACCAACTTTCAACAACGAAACAGGCGTAAAAACCCTGCAACTGCTGAAAGAACTGTCCGGTTACATGTCACCCAACTTCCTCGCACTGGATACCACTGCGGTTATGCAGCAGTTCCAGCAGGGCAAGATCGCCATGGCTAACCTCTGGGCGTCCCGCGCGGCCAAAATGGATGATGCCAAAGAATCAAAAGTGGTTGGCATGATCGACTTTGCCGCTGCACCTGCCACCTACCAGGGCGGCAAACCTGCCACCACACTGTGGTGGGACGGCTTTGCCATGCCGAAAAGTATGGACGGTGACCGCGATCTGGCCTTCCAGGTGATGATGGAATCGATCTCCCGCGATGTTGTTGAAAACAACCAGGGGGTAACCACCTGGTTGCGCTCCAACTATAAGCCAACCCGCTATGCGGCTGGCGTCGCTGCGTCTGCCCGTGGTGGTGCCGCTGCCTACCCGATGATCCCTCAGATGACACTGGCGCACTCTGCGCTGGGTAACAACATTGGTGATTTCCTGATCGGTAAGGAAAGTGCAGCAGAAGCACTGGCTGACGCTGAGACAGCTTACCGCACAGCCGCCAAAGAAGCCGGTTACCTGAAGTAAAACGCGCTCCGGGGCTATTGCGCTACGCATCCAGCCAATAGCCCGCTCTTTAAGCATTCGAGGTTGCTAATGAAATTTAAGACGTTCGCTCTGTTTGTAGGGCCTTCTGTCCTGGCAATGCTGGCGCTGATTGCTTTGCCACTGGTTGGCGTGACCTATATCTCCCTGTATAGCTCCAGCGTAAAGACAGAAATTGTTGAAGTTAAAACCCAGGTACCTGTATTTGCTGGTGTCGTACAAGAGGTGGTCACCAAAGTGCCGCAACCGGTACTGGATGAGAACGGTAACCCGGTAAAAAGCTGGGATTACGTCGGCCTGGGCAATATAGAAAGCGTACTGGCAACCGACCAGATTGCTGATGCAATTGCCAGCGACAATACCGTGGATGAATCCGTCGGTACTATCGACAACCTGATTAACATGTATTACGAGATTGTCGATGTTGATTTCTGGGCGGCGCTGGAATTCACCCTGCTATACACCCTGATTACACTACCTGCGGTACTGGCGCTGGGCTTTCTGCTGGCGATGTCAGTCCACCGTGCAGCGAATAAGCATTTCAAGGGCAGCCTGATTTTCGCCACATTACTGCCGATGATCGTGACCCCGCTGGTTGGCTCGCTGTCAATCTACTGGCTGTTCCTGGACAACGGCGTGATGAGCTCGCTGTTGCAGATGCTGGGGCTGGGTAAGGTGTACTTCCTGAAAGACGCCTTCTCAATTCGCTCACTGATCATTCTGTACGGTATCTGGTCAACGACACCATTCGCTTTCATCATTTTCTATGCAGGTTTGCAGACCGTGGCTCAGGACAGCCTGGAAGCTGCCAACCTCGACGGTGCAACCCCATGGCAGCAGACCCGCTATGTAATTCTGCCGCACCTGGCACCGCTGATGATCTTTGTATCGATGATTCATGTAATGGATGCCTATCGAATCTTCGAACCGGTACTGGTGTTTGGCTCCAACCTGTTTGCCAACTCCCTGCAATACCTGACGTACCACACGCTGTACTTCGAAGATAACTTCAACAAAGCTGCCGCCTCTGCCGTACTGACGGTGATTGGTGTTGCTATTTTGCTGATCCCTGCGGTTATTCGTAACTGGCGCGAACATAAGAGAGGGCATTAAACGATGGCCATTAACGCTAAAACCTGGCGACTGTCGGGCACTGCACTGCTGACTGTCTGGGCACCACTGGCAGCCTTCCCGTTCCTGTGGATGTTCCTGATGTCCATGCGTTCACCGGTTGATGCCTTTGCATTTCCGCCAAAACTGTTTGCCGACATCACCTTTGAGCATTTCTATACGGTATGGATTGTCGACGGTTTCTGGGTCAACGCCCTTAACACCGTTGTGGTAACCGTGGGTGTAATGGCCGTTTCTCTGACCATCGGCTGTCTGGCAGGCTATGCCCTGTCCCGTTACCGTGGTTCGGTTGGCTTCTGGTTGCTACTGGTGGCGCTGATTTTCCGCGCCATGCCCCATGTTGTACTGCTGACCGCCTACAAACCGGCCTTCTTTGAACTGGGCATCTGGAACCGCTATGAAACGCTGATTATCGTACTGGTGGCGATCAACCAGCCATTCACCATCTGGATGCTGCGTTCATTCTTCGCCAACATTCCATCTGAGCTGGACGAAGCAGCGCTGGTTGACGGCTGTAGCCGCATCAAAGCATTTATCAAAGTGATCATGCCGGTAATGTGGCCAGGGGTTATTACCACAGGCCTGTTCTCATTCCTGCTGGCGTATAACGACTTCCTGATCACCAGCCAGCTGATGGACGGCGACCACATGACCATGACCGCAGCACTGGGCAACTATATCTACTCGGATGACAACCTGACCAAAGTACTGGAAGGCGTTGCCGGGGCGGTATCGGTCACCATTCCATTGATCTTCCTGGTGCTGTTCTTCCAGAAACAACTGGTAGGCGGCCTGGTGCAGGGTGCTGTGAAGGGCTAAGCCCTTCCCCCCCATACAACCTTATATCGGTCTGATTGCAGACCAACTCCCCCTGTATTTTGATAGCCGTTCGGGCGCAACTGATGGCCCGAACGGCCTTTCCAAAGGATAACAACATGGCATTACCTGGCTTCGACCCACGCTTTGCTGATCTGACTGACTATATTCTCAAAATTACCGAAGAGATCTGGGAAGGCCGTGGCATCGGCCTGATTCGTGACTACTACGGCGAAACCGCACCGGTAAAAACCCCGGCCGGTGAAACCCGTGATGTAGCAGCAGTTATCAAAGGCACGCTGGAAACACTGAAGATGTTCCCAGACCGCACCCTGCTGGGTGAAGACATCGTCTGGTCTGAAGACACACCGGGCACGTTCTACTCTTCCCACCGTATCCGTTCTACTCAAACACATCTGGGCGACGGCCTGTTTGGCAAAGCGACCGGCAAACCGATTGTCGCCCGCACCATTGCTGATTGCGTCTGCTTTGAAAACCGTATTGTTGATGAGTGGCTGGTACGTGACCAGGCCTCCATCGCCACACAGATCGGCCTGGACCCGCAAGCACTGGGCATGTCACTGGCCAAGGCAATGCGTGAGGCAGACAATGTACCAACCGCAGACGCACTGGTTGCACGCTGGGAAGGCCCACACCAGGGTGACAGCAGCGGCGAAGCTTCACAGCAGCTGATTGATACCTATACACAACTGTGGTCTGGCGCAGCTGCCAACCTGATCCGCGAACGCTACGACCGCGCTTACCTGGGCCACGGCCCGAACGCACAGCTAATCCAGAGCTGGCCGGGCATGGAAGCCTTCCTGATGGATTACCTGGCTTCTATTCCAGACGGTGAGTTCAAGGTACATCACTGCATTGAACGTAACGACCCAGGCCAGCCAACCCGCATCTCTCTGCGCTGGACATTCTCGGGGACTCACAGCGGCTACGGTCGTTTCGGTGAGCCGACCGGCGCGCCGCTGGTGGTGATGGCAATCAGCCAGGCAGAGCTGCGTAACGGTAAAATCTACGCTGACTGGCACATGATTGATGAGGTTAATATGTGGGCGCAGGTTGGGCTGGGTAAGGTCTGACGTCATAACTCAAGCCTGACGTAATGACGAAAGCCTGACGCAGTAACTCGTTACATGAAAAAGGAGGCAGCACGCCTCCTTTTATTTTGTCTGCTTAATGGCGGCGGATTACCCTGAAGAAGATAAACAACGCAATCCCTCCTTGCGCCAGTGCAGTAAAGATAAACACCCCCTGTGAACCACCATAGTGCATCAGTTGCGATGCCAGTACCGGTGCCGTAAAGCCACCCACTGCATAAAACACCAGCAGGGTGCTGCTCAGCGTCACCCGCTCCTGCGGCTCAATGCGGGCACTCGCAGCCACCACGCAGGCAGGATAAAGGCAGGCCAGAATACTACCTAGCAGTGCGGCAAAGCTCAGCAACACCGGCATTGAATGCGGCATCGGCAATATTGCTGCAACGGTATTCAACAGACAGAGTAACAGCAGCAGAATCAACACCGGCCAGCTGTTGCCACAGCGCTCGGTAATACGGCCGACCGGGTACTGTAATAGCACACCACCAAATACCAGTGCCCCCATCAGCAACGAAGTATCAAAGGTCGTCAGCCCATTCGCACGGGCATACACCGGCACCAGGTTGTAAAGCGCTCCAATCGCACACCCTGCACCCAGCGTTCCCGCCACACTGGCCGGTACTTTGCGACAAATTGGCATGATATTGATCTGCTCAGTGGGGGTGAGCACCGGGTTAATGGTTCTAACCAGCACCATCGGCATCACCGCAAAACAGAACAGCAACGCCGCGATCAGATACCCCTGTGAATACTCACCGGTGGTGAGGTTAATTGACAGCTGTCCACTCCCCATCGCCAGATAGAATGTGATCTGATGCAGCGCCAGCAAACGCCCCCGATTGGCATTGGTTGCCAGCCCGGTCATCCAGCTTTCTACCGCAATCAACATCACGGCTGCCGAAAAACCGGTCAGAAAGCGCAACCCAGCCCAGAGCGGCAGATCAAATGTCATATTCAGCGTAATAGCAACCATCGCCGCCAGTGCAGCAAAGCCTGCGAACGAGCGGATATGCCCTACCTGGCTGATAATCCGCTTACCATAAAGACTGCCCAGCATCAGCCCGGTTGAATAGAACGCCATCACCCAGCCAATACTGCTGACTTCTACTTCTGCACTGAACAGGCTCAGTGGCATAGCGATACCCAGCAGGCCTGACGCCTGCATCATGGCAAACAGGCTAAGCTGAATAGCCGCGAGTGTAATAACGGAGTGACGCACGGTATGTATCTCTGCTTCAAGCAACCACACCAGCACTGGCCGGATGATCAGGGAAACTGGAGGTCAGCGCGACTGAGCCGGATACATTGAATCGCATCACCAGAACAGCCCACATAACCATTTAAGGAAATGGTCATTCAGAATTGTACTTCGTATGCAAAACAGATCGCAAGATAAGAAGCGGAAGCCGATAACCGACAGATACAGATACAAGTACCAGGCCAGAGAAGGAGCATAACACCGGCACACCGAATAACAGCGCCGGTGAAATCAGCCGCTCAAAGAAACGGCAGGTCAGCCCGCCGTATCAGGCTTCGGGTCTTTAATAAACGGCATTGAGATCTGTTCGGGCAAGCGGGCGGTATCACGCACTATCAGCAGACTTTGCTCCAGTGCAGCGATAATTTCTTTCTCAGGGTTATTAATACGCGCAATCATATTCTCTACTGCGCTGGCTACCATCTTTTCAACCGGCGTGCGAATGGTGGTTAAACGGTAGTTATGCCATGAACAGCTGTCAGTGTCGTCAAAACCGATCACTGATACATCGTCCGGCACCCGCAGGTTCAACTTACAACGTATCGCATCCAGCGCACCCAGCCCCATCAGGTCATTGGCACAGAACACCGCATCCGGGTATTCACCGCTACTGAGTTTTTCTGCTGTAAACAGCTTCAGCGCTGCATCAAAACCGCTCTGGTAACTCCAGTCACCCTCAGCCATCGCAGGCATCGGCTGGCGGCGCTCTTCAACACGTGAGAAGAACCCTTTCTGGCGATCCTGATTGGTTGAGGTGTTCACCTGACCAGAAATATAAGCCAGACGCTTATGCCCTGCGGTAATAAACAGGTCAGCGATATTACGCGCCGCATCAATATTATCGCTGCAAACAGAGTCTACCCGTGCATTGGGCACATAGCGGTTAAACAGCGTAATAGGCGTACCCAGCTTATTACAGTAGGCCGCCATCTCAGAGGACAACGTTGAAGAGGTGATCACAATGCCGTCTACCTGATATTCCAGCACCTGCGGCAGCAGTTCATCTACGTCCTGATTGTGGCCACCCAGAAACAGCATCACCCGCTGTCCCTGCTCTCTGAAGTTGCGCATAAACAGCTCCAGGACCGGTGGGTAGAACGGATTCACCACGTCAGCCATCACCAGACCAACCATATTAGAGCGACGGCTGATCAGACTTCTGGCGATAGCGTTGGGCTGGTAGCCCAGCTTTTGCGCTGCGGCAAACACCTTGTCGCGTGTTTTAGCAGAAACGCTCGCCCCCGGCGTATAGGCACGGGATACCGCAGACTGGGAAACCCCGGCTTCACGTGCAACATCAAAAGAAGTGACCCTGGGCCGCCCCATAAAACAGTACCTCATACAGTGGTGTGATTTATTCAGAAAACGCAGTTTACCGAAATTACACCACCGGCGGCAGCAGGAATCCCTGCCCGGATTAAAGCCATACCTCTAAACTGCAACAAAACAATTTTGAATACCTATGCAAACAGGGTTGCAAGGGTCGTTTTTCGGCGTTAGTATCGAGTGCATACGAATTCAATAATAACAACCTGGCAGCTGACGCAAGTGGCCAGCCAGACCGGGCAACACATTTCCATACCGCTCGGTTGCAGCAACCAGGTGATGCCGGTGTACAGGCACCGCAAGGCATTCTAGCTAAAGGAAAACCTTAAATGACAATTCAGTATCTGAAACAGAGCAAGCCTGAAGTTGAGCGCTCCCAGGACGACGCCAAAGTTCGCGAAACCGTAGAAGCAACCCTGAAGGATATCGAAACCCGTGGCGATGTTGCGGTACGCGAATTGTCAGAAAAGTTTGATAACTACTCACCGGAAAGCTACCGCCTGTCCGAAGAAGAAATTCAGCAACTGATCGCCCAAGTGTCTCCACGTGATATGGAAGACATCAAATTTGCTCAGGAACAGGTACGTAACTTCGCCCAGGCACAACGCGATTCCATGCTGGATGTTGAAGTTGAAACCATGCCGGGCGTTATTCTGGGGCACAAAAACATCCCTGTGCAGTCTGTTGGCTGTTACATTCCAGGCGGTAAATTCCCGATGGTGGCATCTGCACACATGTCGGTTGCAACTGCCTCTGTTGCTGGTGTGCCTCGTATCATCGCTTGCACGCCACCATTCAAAGGCAAGCCAAACCCGGCCGTAATCGCAGCCATGCACCTGGGTGGGGCGCATGAAATTTACGTAATGGGCGGTATCCAGGCAATCGGTGCGATGGCAATCGGTACCCAGACCATCGACCCGGTACACATGCTGGTTGGCCCGGGTAACGCCTTTGTAGCAGAAGCCAAACGTCAGCTGTTTGGCCGTGTCGGTATCGACCTGTTTGCAGGCCCGACAGAAACCATGGTGATTGCCGACGAAACGGTAGACGCTGAAATCTGTGCAACTGACCTGCTCGGCCAGGCAGAGCACGGTTACAACTCACCAGCGGTACTGCTGACCAACTCACGCAAGCTGGCAGAAGAAACCATGGCAGAGATTGAACGCCTGCTGGAAATCCTGCCAACCGCAGATACCGCTTCAGTCAGCTGGCGCGATTACGGCGAAGTTATCCTGTGTGACACCTACGAAGAGATGCTGGAGGTGGCCGATGACATCGCTTCCGAGCACGTTCAGGTCATGACTGATCGTGACGACTGGTTCCTGGAAAACATGACCTGCTACGGCGCACTGTTCCTGGGCCCTCGTACCAACGTATCCAACGGTGACAAGGTAATCGGTACCAACCACACCCTGCCAACCAAAAAAGCAGGTCGCTACACCGGCGGTCTGTGGGTAGGTAAATACCTGAAAACCCACTCCTACCAGAAGATTACCACCGACGAAGCAGCCGTGAAGATTGGTGAGTACGGCTCCCGCCTGTGCATGCTGGAAGGCTTCGCTGGCCATGCCGAGCAGTGCAACGTGCGTGTACGTCGCTACGGCAACAAAGACGTACCTTACGCTCAGGGTGCCGAGTAACACTCAGGCAACAGGCATCTGAAAGGCCAGACTCTGGCCATAGATAGGCAGCTGCCCGGTATCATCCGGCGGGTATAGCATCCGCCGGTGATATGGCTTCCCCGTCTGTTATCCACCGCGACAGGGAGATACGCCAGGCTCTTCACCTGGTACAGCTGCTTACCAGCCCGATTGTTCAGCTGATAAGGACGCTGTTATGTATTTACCACAAACTCCCTCGTTTCGTCTGGATGGCCGCAAAGCACTGGTAACAGGTGCAACTTCCGGCATTGGCCTTGGGTGTGCTGTCGCACTGGCAGAGCTGGGCGCAGAGGTCTGGCTGGCAGCACGTAGCCAGTCCAGAGTAGAAGAAACGGCCGCGCAGTTTACTGCCAAGGGCTGGCATGCCAACGCACTGGTCATGGATGTCAGCGATGTAGAACAGACCCGCGCAAATATCGCAGCGTCGGGGCCGTTTGACATACTGGTCAACAGCGCCGGACTGGCCCGCCATAGTGCGGCAGCAGACACCACCCCGGAAGATTTTGATGCCGTGATGGCACTAAACCTGCGTGGTTCCTACTTCCTCTGTCAGGCGGTCGCCTGCGGTTTGCTGGACGCGGGTAAACCGGGCAGCATCATCAATATTTCATCACAGATGGCCCATGTCGGCGGCCTTGACAGGGCAGTGTACTGCGCCTCCAAACATGCCGTTGAAGGCTATACCAAAGCGATGGCGATTGAATTTGGTGCCAACCAGATCCGTTTTAATACCATCTGCCCGACATTTGTCCGCACGCCATTAACACAGTCCACCTTCGATAACCCGGAGCGGGCACAGTGGATTGCCGAGAAAATAAAACTCGGCCGCGTTGCTGAAGTAGAAGACATCATGGGCGCAGTGCAATTTCTCGCCTGCGATGCCTCAGCCATGGTAACCGGTACATCCTTGCTGGTTGATGGCGGCTGGACGGCAGACTGACATAACCGTTTTACCGACAAACCCTACATAGTTTACAGATCACCCCTCGGATTACTGCGTCTTGACGACACAGTAACCCGGCGGATTTTAGCCAGGCTGGCCGGTTTATCTCGCTGGCTGTCAATTAATCAGCAACTGATTAACAGATCAGCAACACATAACCAGCGCGCTAAAACAGCTCAGCTTAAGACCAGATAATCCTAATAACAGGTTAATAATGATGACGCCACAGGAAATGGAAGCTCGCATCGTTCGTTATGGTGAGTTAGAACCTTGTCGTACCGCTTTTATTGATGCCCACACACCCGGTTCAGATCAGAAAGAAAACTTCACCATCATCGGAGCGGGTGTAACAGAAAGCCCTGATCAGCATGTTCATATTAAAGACACACCCGGGTTTAACATTGGTGCCGCAGGCCAGCCACCTAAATGCAAAAACTCCCTGCACACACACCGTACCGCTGAAGTTTTCTTCGTACTGAAAGGTAAGTGGCGTTTCTTCTGGGGCCGCTGGGGTAATGCTGGCGAAGTGGTACTGGAGGAAGGTGACATCTTCAATATTCCAACCGGTGTATTCCGTGGTTTTGAGAATATCGGCACAGACTACGGCATGATCATGTCGGTGCTGGGAGGTGACGATGCCGGTGGCGGCGTTATCTGGGCACCACAGGTCATTGAAGACGCCAAAGAGCACGGCCTGATGCTGGGTGAAAACGGTGTGCTGTACGACAGCAAAAAAGGCGAGAGCCTGCCAGAAGGCATCAAACCGATGCCACTGCTGAGCGAAGAAGAGCTGAAAGCCTATCCGGAAGCCCCCACCAAAGCGATTGTACGCGATTACGTCGCCCGCTACTGGGACCTGATGGCACTGGCCGCCGATGAGCCATGCAAAGTAGTGGGTGAAAGCGCACTGCTGAAAGACAAGCCAGGCTTTGAGATTGACTTTATCACCCGTGGCTCTATCTCCAGCGAGGTGTACAGCCAGAACCGTCATGAAATCCTGATGGTGATGCGCGGCCACTGGAAACTGAGCTGGGAAGGCGGCAATGTTGTCCTCAACCCTGGTGATACCTGTGCAGTCCCACCAGGCCTGGCGCACAGCCTGGAACCATGCGTAACCGGTGAAGCCAGCCTGTACCGCATTACCGACACAGATGACCCAGCCGGCCTGACCTGGCAGGGTTAAGACCATCGGGTGCCAGCCATCAAGGCCCCGCCAGAGCCTGCGCCATGTCAATGGCCAACGCCTGGCTGGCACCCGACCTCCCCATTTCAGTTATTCCCTGTTGCTCAAGGTGCGCTATGACTCCGCTGTTACTGATCCCCGGAATGATGTGTGATGCCAGGCTCTATACGCCCCAGATCAGCACATTTTCTGCCGAACGCCCTATCCACTGCGCGACACTGACAACCGGTGACTCGGTACAGGCACTGGCCCGTGACATTCTTGACCAGGCACCACCTGAGTTTGCCCTGCTTGGCTTATCAATGGGCGGAATTGTGGCGATGGAGGTCTTCGCCCAGCAACCTCAGCGGGTAAAAGGGCTGGCACTACTGGATACCAATCCACTGGCAGAACAGGATGAGGTCAAAGCACGACGTGGCCCACAGATGGTGCAAGCCCGTCATGGCGAACTGGCGCAGGTCATGGGGCACGACATGGTTCCCAACTACCTGGCCCACCCGGCAGCACACCCTGAAATTACCCAGCTGTGCATGGAAATGGCACTGGCACTGGGGCCAGATGTGTTTATACGCCAGTCCCAGGCGTTGAAAAACCGCCCTGACCAGTGCAATACCCTGAAACAGGTACAGGTACCCTCACTGATTCTCTGTGGCGAGCAGGATCAGCTCTGTCCATTAGAACGCCACCAGCTGATGTCCAGACTGATGCCCCACGCTGAACTGGCAGTGGTTGCCAGCGCAGGCCATCTACCAACGCTGGAACAACCCGAGCAGACCAACAATATCATTGGCCGCTGGCTACACAGGCTTTAACCGTTCTCAGATACCCAGGCACAGATAATCAGTCTCAGAACTGAAACGCCAACCGGTCATCCTGTACCTCTACCCCGGACACCAGCAACGCCATCAGCTGCTCTTGCAGGCTGTTATCCAGCTGATAAACCGGCGTCTGTGTCAGGTTCTCTGTCAACGATGTTTCCAGCTGTGCCAGCCAGGGCTGTAATGTCGCGGGCAACGGGCGACCCCAGTCGGTAATACGCGGCTCACTGAGAAACATCTGACCATCAACATAGTTCAGACCAGAGGTAATCTGTGGCTCAAACGGCGCCGCCAGCGCCAGTGAACGGCCAAACAGTTCCAGCTCTCCCTGCAACGTCCCTTTCAGCGCCGTCACCACCTGGCCGCCTGCTGCCGCTTCAAGATTCAGCTGCACATCACTGATCTGGTACTGCAATGCCAGCCCGCTGAATGTCGCCTGCAACGGCGGCTTATCTTCACCCACCAGTTGCGCAGACAGCTGCTGGTTCAAGCGGGTTTCAGTGATCCCGGTATACTGACACCCACTTAGCAACAACGTTGATGAAATAACCAGCACAATGGCTGTAGATCTGACAGGGGAAAACATAGCGTGCCTATCCTTCACAAAAACGCCACCGACACCCCGCCAGCAGCCTGATGGCGCGATTATGAGCGCAGCCCGAAAGCGACTCAAGTAGCAGCATTGCAGTAACCTGCTGATGATAAGATAACCAATTGAAAAATTTATTGCTTTTACCCATTGACGCCCCGCGCAAAGCCCTTATAATGCGCATCCTACAAGGCCAGTGTGATGGAATTGGTAGACATGACGGATTCAAAATCCGTTGCCTCACGGCGTGGCGGTTCGAGTCCGCCCACTGGTACCAATACTCGATTATCCCTGTGATGATTAGTGTAGAAGCCAAGTAATACAGGACTTCACAAGAAAGCGGAACCGAAAAGTTGCCGCTTTTTTTGTGCCTGAAATTCACGCCCCGGTCCATTCCCGGTCCGACGCCATGTACAGATCCTGTGCGCAAGAGAATCCAATACAATCAATGAAATCCCACCAAACTCCATCACCGGTTCCGGTGAGTGGTGATCTGGCGAACCGCCTCTCTAGCGACTTTTCCCGGTCTTCTCCGGTACCGGACACAGGCTACTACCGAATCAGCCCCAGTTTCAGACATATATGAAATCCGTGAATAGCTATTCATGGAGGTCGATATGGATAAGAAATTCAAATTCACTAACGAGCGCATCCGCACCTTGCCAGCCAACCCTGCATCCGCATCTTCAACTGATCTGGAAATCTCTGATACCGAGGTCATTGGCTTAAAGTGTCTGTCGGGTAAGTCAGGCAACAAGCGCTTCCTGTTGCGCTACGTGTTCGAGGGGAAGAAGCGCAGTATCGCGCTGGGACGGTTCCCGGACATAGATGTAGCGACGGCCCGTAAAGCAGCCAGGGAGCACCGAGCTGTGCTGGCAGACGGGAAAGACCCAAAAGCTGCAGCGGAACGGGCACAGGAGTCTGCGATACCCACCGTCAGCGAGTTTTTCTGGCAGACCTTCCTGCCACTGCAGCAGAAGCATAATAAGTCCTGGAAGAACGACATACAGCGTTTCAGGGATTACTG